>JAGRBZ010000208.1 GCA_020433805.1 Anaerolineae bacterium | reverse complement strand
CCACCATACTGCGCGACCGATCCAGCACAACGGCCAGTTGCAAATCGGCGGGAAGCTGCGCAAATTCATCATCGCCGACCGGGCGGATGAGAACCGTCTGGCCGGTGGGGAAGTCGATGCGGTGGATAACCGGCTCTGCTGCATCGGTCATCGGGACAGCAGCGGGTAGCCAGGTGTCGCTGTCGGCAGCCATTGGTTGGCTGTTGATCAACCGCACCGAGGCAGCGTCCCAGTAAACATTGCGCTTTTCTGCCAGTTTGGGCAGCGCCCAGCCCTTGTCTCCGGCCATCACCTGATAGGTTAGCCACATATGCAACGGCGGAGCCACTTGTCTATCGAGTCGTTCAAACGCGCCGCTGCGCTGCCAGCGCTCCGGCTCAACCGGGAAGACGCGCAGCCGATACTGGCGCGGCCCGATCTGCTCGACCAGGGCCGGGTCCATGCGCCGCCGGATCTCGTTGCGGTAAACCGCCTGGGCCGCACCACGCGGGGAAACCTGGTAGGTAAAACGCTCGTCACGGTCGTCGCTGTTGCCCAGCCAGACACCGGTAATCACCGCCGACTCCGGCAGGCTGAAGTAATAAACCACTTCCTGCCGCTCGTTGGTTTGGTTTTGGTAGACTTCGTACAGTTCCACCTCGGCCCAATCGCCGTGGGGGTTGACGTTCACCTCTTGCCGCAGCAGATGGATTTCGCGATCATCGACCGCCCGCCAGGCCGCCGCTGCCTGATTGACCGACCAGGTCGAACGCACGGCCCGCACAATGGTCTCGCGCTCGGCTGTGGTGATGGGTTGATCGAAAAAGTTGGCGTACAGTTCGGCGGCTTTGTCCGGCTCTTGCAAAAAAACCTGGTTGTCCCAGCTAAAGGTATCGCTCTCAACGGGTTCGATGGGTTCGTACAGCACCGGGCGAGCCACAATTTCGTACAGGTGCTGCACGTTTCTGGCTCGCTCGCGCGGGATATTAAACGCCTCTTCGTACATGTCGGTCACGTGTCGGACTTCGCCGACGCTACTGAAGTAGCGAAAAGGAGCCAGGTAGGCGTTGACCAGCCCGGCCCGAATTTCGTCCTGATGAGCCAGCAGCGCCTCAGCCTCAGCCGGGGAGGTCGGCGTATCTTGCAGCAAAGCAAAGGCGCGATGCTGGGGCTGGCGCGTCGCCAAAACCACCGAGGTGACGCCGGTCACCATGACGATGGTCGTCAGCGCGAGCGCAACCCATCGCCCTTGTTTAGCCCGCATCGCCTGCATACCCTGCCGCCAGGCGCGAATACACAGCAGCGGCACGGCGATGGGCATCAAGACAAACAGGGTGCCGGTGTAAACTATGAGGGTAAAGCCCAAAATGGCGAAGGGCAACCACAGCCACTCCATATTAATGAAAGCACGCCACAATTCGGCCATAATGTCGGGCAAATTTAGCAGCATATTGCCCAGCGCTTGAAGGCCAACCATTGCGAACGGCACGGCGTAGAAGGCCACCCACACGCCGCCGTACAGCCCCACCAACAGCAAGAGTGTGAGGCCGATGAGCCGGACAGTGGTAAGCGACGTACCGCGCCGGTCGATGCGGGTATCGAGAATTTGCCATAGAAACGTGGCCAGCCCCAGCGCGGCGATGGTCATCAACAAGCTCATCACCAGCGTCATCTCGCGCACGGCAAAAAAGCGGATGGCGATCATCAGCATCAACGGCCCTTCGACGCCGTAGCCCAAGACCAGCAGCTTCCCCGGCGAGCGACGCAGCAGGGTTAACCCCAGAATAACGGCGGCAACCGGAATGAGGGTCAGGATGGTCGCGTAGGCCAGAAAGGCCGCAGGAATATCACCGGACCGCACGGCCAGCACGATCTCCGGCAGCAGGCTTGGCGCAAAGCCCAGCAGCATAAAGGCCAGAAAGATAAGGTTCCACGACCAGAAGAGGCCATAGCCCCAGATACGGACATCAAAGATGCGGCGAAGAAGGGGTGATTGGTTCATGGGTTGTCTCCTTTATAAACGTAGAACAAGTCGCTGACTTGTTCGGGCAGATCAGCAATTTACCCTACGGACATGAGTTCGGAAAGTGATATATCTTATGTCATTTCGCAGCGCAGCGGAGAAATCCCTGCGGCAATACTCACAATAAGGTGTCCGCTGGGAAAATTTGAAGCCACAACGCTAATTTTTCCCCGGCAAATGCTTCATATCTTGAAATGTCTGAGGGATTTCTCCGCCTCCGGCTTCGAAATGACATGTGCCACTTTAATTATCGCGCTTAGGTTACGGAACCAACCCCTGCGCTACGGCTTGGTGCAGAGCGGCGTAGAGTTCCGGCAAATCATCGGTTTCGGCGTCGTGATGATCATCGAAGAGAATCGAAACCAGCACCCACCGTTCGCGACCGGGATCGAGGTCGGCCCACATGCGGGTGGCGTAGTCGTCGGTGGTGCGGTGGGCCGATTGAAACCAGTAGACCGCGGACAGTTGGGCGGGAGTATCGCCATAGCCGAGCGAGACGGCCCGCAACGGGAAATCGGGGTCTATGAGTTGGGTTCGCGAATCTTCCAGCGAGAGGCCGTACACCTCAAAGCAGCGTTCGGGGCGATGATGGCCGCGCCAGGTGCTGCTGGTGATCAAAATCATCGAGCCGGTGATGCCGCGCCATTCGAAACGATGGCGGTCAGCCGCCTCGGCTCCGTCACGGGTGAGCCATTCGAACTCGTCGGGTTCGAGCGGCATCGGTTCGGTGGTGAGGTCGGTAGGGAAGGCCCACACGGGTGAGGCAGCGGTCAGGCCGGTGTGCGGTCGCGGGCTGTAGAGTAATCCCATCGACACGATGATAATCGCCAGGCCGGGCAGCAGCCAAGACGGGCGAGAAAGATGATCGGGCCAATGGTGCCCGGTATCGACGGACGGGAGCGGCTTTTGCCATCGCAATAGGGCCAGCGCTCCCAAACAGGCGGCGACAAAGCCCAGCACACCAAGCGGGACGTGTAACATCTCGGCCATCAACGGCCAGCCAGCTACCTGGCCGACCACCACCAAAATCGCGACGCGGGCCAGGTTGGCAGCAAACAGCATTCCGGCAAAGAGCAGCGCCGTCAGCAGCCAGCGGAGGTTGATGGGCCGACGCTCGATCCAGGTGGCGGCCATTAAAAAAAGTGCGCCCGTCCACAGGCTCTTGATACCGCTGCACGGCAGATCGATGTGGGAGACGCCGTTTTCGAGGATCAAAATGGTGTCGATGCCGACAGAGGCGACACCGGCTGTGGCCAATCCATCGCGCACGATACCGGCGGTGAGAATACGCAGTGGGTAGCCGACGAACGTTTGCATATGGTCGCCAAAGGGCAGCGCGCCGATAAGCAACAGCGCTGCCGGCAAGCCCTGTCGCCACGGCTGCGGTGCCAGCCACAAACCGAGCAGCCCATACGTCGCCAATCCAAAGAGGCTGGCCGAAAGGGTGTTGATGTCGAGAAATCGCTCGGCGAACAGATAAGCCAGCGAACCGCCAATGACCAGGCTCAACGGCAGCAGCGCCAGGTGGGGGGCGACATCGAAACGCAGATGGCCATCGCCTCGGCGCAGGCGCATGGCAATCAGCACGATAATGGCGATCAGGACAATCTGGTTGGTGCGAAAATCCTCGCGGGTAAAGATAATGGAGAGGTAATCGAAGATGGGGCGGTACAGCCACAGCCAAAGCACGACCACCAGCCCGTTCAGCATAAGGCGAACAGCGCGGGTTGAAGGGAGTGGCGTATCGGCAGATTGGGGCTGAATATCAAGGGTTGACATAGGCACGCTTTCTGCTTGTTACGGCGCATCCACTTTACCAGAAACCGGGCGGAATGTCATCGGTCTCTGGTCGGATTGGAAGCAAAAAGCCCTCTCAGGTGTGAGAGGGCTTGCTATTTGCGGAAGTAAGCTAGCCAAAGGCTTTGGCGATAGTTTTATGGGCGGCGAACTCGGCGGGAGTTCTCAGAACACGACCCGATTTTTTGTTATGCGTTTGGCCTTGCCAGTTACTTGATCACTACTATAACGGCTTTGTCTAGGAAACGCATAAGGAGTTTCTAAGAACTTCATGTGGGTTATCACTATCACGGAGAAAGAAATATTTCAAATGGCATGAGATTTATATACCTGCAAAAGGTGAATTATAAAACGGTTAGTGCCTCTGTGTTTTCGCCGTGGTTATAGCCAACTGATTTAAGAACACAGATGCGCAGGATTGACGGATTTTTTCTCTGCATTTTCTTGATCCGTTAATCCTGCCAATCATGTTCTAAACAATAGCGAAAAACGAATAGCCTTAACTAAAACGTAACATAGACTTTACGTCTTACGTTTTACGCATTAGGGTTCGACGTAGCCACTAAGTCTACAAACATTCAAATTCACAATCAGCTATTTGACAAAGGGTCCCTTTTAGATACAATACCATCCATCTGGATGGTAAACAGATGGTAATCAGATGGAGAATGGATGATATGGCCGGAGAAACAGAAAAAATCACAATCAACTTAGGGTTTATCGACCTGGGACAAATCGACCTCTTGGTGCAGGAAGGCTTCTATTCTAACCGCACCGACTTTATTCGCACGGCTATTCGCAACCAACTGACCACGCATGCCGACGTTGTGAAACAGACGGTGGCGCGCAAGACGATGGTGCTTGGTTTGCAGCAGTACAATCGCCGCGATTTAGAGGCTGTACAGAAGGCCGGCGAAAAGCTACAAATTCAGGTGCTGGGTATGGCAGTGATTTCCGATGACGTGACGCCGGAATTGGCGAAAGCGACCATCGACTCTATCATAGTGCTGGGTGCTCTACGGGCCAGTCGAGCGGTGAAATCCGCTTTGTCCGACAGAATTCGCTAGCGCTTTACGGTAGTGCGGGTATATCTTTTGCCTTATCAAGATATCATGCCCGATTATTTTATGGATAAGGTTAACAAGGAGATTTATAACGATGTATAGCAGGAGAATTCGAAACAGGATGTTTGGTACGACGGATCGTCTCAAGCGCACCAAACAAATTCTCGAAACCACAGTTGCTATCGGCCAGACTCTGCGCGAAGTGTTCGAGCAAGAGGTGGGCGCAGATAAAGCCGACAAGCAATCTTCGGAACCGTTTATCGAAGGTTCATATCGCGTGGTTGATGCTGATAATCCGTCCGCTAGAGATTCGAGTTACCCCGACGTTGAAGTGACTATTATCGCGCCGCCGAAGCCGAGCCGGCCCGAAGGCGCTCCGAAACAAACGAAAACTGAACAATCACAATCCTCGCGGCCCAAGGTTGAGCCGGACGCAGCGCGCACGACGAACCAGCCGGAGGTTGAAGTAACCATCGACCCAACGCCCCAGGCAGATGAAGCGAATACGACCAAAGAACAAAAATCGACGCCGCCACCGCATTCCACCTCATCGAACAAAACTCACCAGGCGTATGAACCAAGCCAGGCCGACGGTTTTTCACCTTTGGGGGGAGAGATGCCGCTGTTTCTGCGTATTCCCAAGCATCTGCGCAACTTAAAGGATAAAATTCCCTTCCCGCAGTCAACGCCGGCCTCGCCTGAACCCGAAACCGTGGAAGAGGGCAAAGGGGGCTTTATAAGACGTTCCTATACCAACGCCGCCGGAACGCGCTCCTACAAGGTGTATGTCCCCAGCGGCTATCGAGGCCAAAGCGTACCACTCATGGTGATGCTGCACGGCTGTACACAATCGCCCGATGATTTTGCAGCCTCGACCCGTATGAACGAACTGGGCGAAGAACACACCTTTTTGGTGGCCTATCCCGAGCAAACGTTCAAGGCCAATTTTACAAAATGCTGGAACTGGTTCAAGGTGGCCGAACAGCAGCGCGAGCAAGGCGAACCCTCTCTTATCGCCGGTATCACCCGTGAGGTTATGAAGGCATATAATGTCGATGCGCGGCGCGTGTACATCGCCGGCATATCGGCCGGGGGCGCGATGGCGATGGTGATGGGGATGACCTACCCCGATCTGTACGCCGCGACCGGCATTCAATCGGGCGTGCCGTACGGCGTCGCCCACAACATCCCGACCGGCCTGGCGTTGATCAAAATGGGTGGCTCGACCTCAGCCGACCGCTTAACCAGCGCGCCGGGCGATACATCGAAAGTGCGCGTGGTGCCAACCATCGTCTTCCACGGCGATGAGGACTCGATGGTTAATCCCTGCAACGGCGACAGCATTATCGGCCAGTGGATGCAGGTACGCGCTGAGAAGGAGAAGCGCCCTCAGCCCAAAGTAACGGTTCATCGCGGGCAGGTACCCGGCGGCCACAGCTACACCCGCTCGGTTTACCAAGAAGACGGCGAACCGCCGATTATGGAACAATGGCTCGTACACGGAGCCGGTCACGCCTGGTCGGGCGGCAATCCGAATATCGCCTGGACGGACGGCAAAGGCCCGGACGCCTCGCGTGAGATGCTGCGCTTCTTCTTTGAGCATCCGCATCCAAAAGGGTAACGCTGAAATTTAAGCGTGATGTAAATTTGTCTCAAGAAGATTTCGTAGAGTTAACACGATAAAACGTAAAACGTGATGCGTAAAAAAATTACGTTTTACACACTTGCAAACTCTTGAGTTTCAATAGAAACGTAATTTAAAAGGGGTGACAAACGTCATAATGCGTTGTCACCCCTTTCTTTATGTCTATCCCTCGCGTCACTTTAGCGCAACGGTTGACACCACAACTTCCGTATCGTACTTTTGATTAAGCGCGGCGACGGCGCTCATATCTTTGGGCGGCCATGTCGGCTCGGCTTGAATATAATCCCCCAATTCTACAAAATAGTTATCCAATCCGGCCGGTGAACAGACGACCAGATAGCGGGCCGGTTCCGGCGTTTCATTCTTATAGGTGTGGACGACACCAGCCGGAACGATAACGGTGGTACCAGCCGAGCCGGTGACAGAGCGATCCCCCACTTGAAAGAGGAGTTCGCCGGACAGCATGTAAAACAGCTCGACATAGGTGTGCCGGTGCGGCGGCGGCATCAGGCCGTTCGGCGCAACCTCATACTCGATGACGGTCAATTGGCCGTCGCTGTCATCGCTTGAGAGTTTGATCGTGACGGTATTGCTCAGTAAAGGAACAATGTGGCCTTCGCCCGGTTTTAGAACCAGCCGGTTCAGATCAAGGTCAGGACTGTTTTGATTTAACATCGTTATTTTCTCCTTAACGTTTACTTACAAACCACGCTCGCGCTGCGGGGCCGGTTTGATGTTTTGATTCAATTGAAAAAAGTTGGTTGGATCATATTTCGTTTTCAGGGCAACCAGTCGCTCATAGTTAGCACGATAGGCATCGCGGACGGCGGACTCCTGTTCGTAGCCCATAAAGTTTACGTACACGCCCTGACCGGCAAAGGGGCGCATTCGAGCCAGCGCCTCTTCGGCCCACGCGATGTGCGGCTGGGCCGAACCCTCTTCCCAACCGGCGGCGTTGACGATGGCGTAATGCGGTTCGCGCAGAGCAAAAGCAGTGTCGCCGGCCGGTACGCGGGTGGCCGCACCGTGGATGTGATGGATGACGATGGCCGAGAAGGGCGAGGTAAAGGCTTGGGCACAGGTAATGATCGACTCCAGAGCATCGTCACCCGCTTGCACCAGCGAGTAAGCTGTGTCGTGATAATGTCGACCATCGGGCGATGCCGGATCGAGGAGGGCCAGTAGCTCACTGTAGGGCATCGGCTTGATGGTATCGACGATGGGCTGGCCGAACTGGCGCAACGGGGCTATCAGTTTTTCACCCGCGTTCATATCGCTGCCGCAGTAGCAGACGATCAGCAGAATGGCCGGGCCGATGTCGGGCAGACTCGCCAGCACGGCATAGACCGTCAGTTCATCCGGGGCGGCGCTGCTGAAATCGCGATAGAAGCGCATCACGGCCTGGGCGTTGGCCATCGGATGAATGACCATCCCGGCCAGCACTTTGCCGACCGGGTGGAGTTGGTAGTCGATGTTCGTCACGATGCCAAAGTTACCGCCACCGCCGCGTAGGCCCCAGAACAGATCGCTATTTTCTTGAGCATTGACCGTTAGCAGCTCCCCGGCAGCCGTCACCATCTCAAACCCGCGCACGTTATCGATAATGAGACCGTACTTGCCCATCAACCAGCCGATGCCGCCGCCCAAAGTCGCGCCGCCCAGACCGTTGCCGGCGCAGGTGCCGGTGGTCGTCAGCAGGCCGTAGCCTTCAACCGCCTGAACAAACTCGCGCAGGGTCAACCCCGGTTGGGCGTGGGCAATACGTCGAACCGGATCAACAGAGATAGCCTTCATAGGCGACAGATCGATGACCAAACCGTCATCGCACAAAGCCAGCCCCAGGGTGTTATGCCCACCGCTGCGAACGGAAACCGGCAGCGCCTGCTTGCGGGCAAATTGAATCGCCAGCGCAACGTCCTGCCCCGTTTGGCAGCGAACGATGAAGGCCGGGTGCTTGTCGATGGCTCCGTTCCACAGCCGCCGGGCATCGTCATAGTCGGGATCGCCGGGCTGTAAGAGTTGGCCGCTTAAACTTTGTTGTAAATTGACCACATCCGTTTTATCGAAAACCAACGGTTGTTTCTTTATCATTGCATCGAGCATTTTTAATCTCCTTTGTGGGGGAAATCCGCGACCGGCGATATGGCCGGTCAACGTTTCGGACTAAATTTTGTATCAGTATAGACAAAGGAGCGTGGCGATTCATCGGGGAAACTACGTAGCTGGGCAGAGGAGGATACCCATATTGGTGTTAATATCAATTCGTGTCTGTAAGTTTTCGCCATGATTAGTGTCTTTGTTTATTGCGCAGTGCGTAGTGCGTATTCAGCTATTCTTTACGCACTACGCACTGCGCACTACGTTCTATGAATCGTTGTAGCGAAAAACTAATGACACTAACACGATCACGAATTGGCAGTTAAACCCTTTTCAACAGCCCATACCGCAATCTGAGCGCGGCTGTTGACGCCCAGTTTGGCCATGATATTGGCGACGTGACGCTCGGCGGTGCGTTCGCTGAGGATGAGGGTTTCGGCAATATCGCGATTGGTTTGGCCTTGCGCTACCAAAGCAGCGACTTGGCGCTCGCGGGCGGTCAGGCCGTTAAAGTGCTGTTTGGCCTGCATCTGCGGCGATGGGGTCGTGCGAGCCGGAAGGTGAGCTGCTACCTGCTGCAAAAAATTATCCCGCAGCGAAGTATCGAGGATGCCGGCTGCCAGTGTATCGATAACCGACTGCGCTGCTTCAACAGCTTGATCAGCCTGAGGGTGTTGCTTTTTGGCCCGATAGACCTGGGCCAACATGGCATACAGCCGCCACTGTAGACCTAACCGCCCCTGCGGAATAACAGCCGCTATCCCTGCCTGGAGCGTGACTTCCGCCTCATCTAAGCGACCTAAAGCCAGCAGTGCCTGCCCGTGGAGCAGACTTAAATGCGGTACTGCCATATTTTCCTCGGTCTTGCCTTGCAGTGAATACGAAGGCAAATTGACGGTGGCCGCCATTAAACGCTCGATCCATTGCAGAGCCGTCTCGGCTTGCCCCTGCGCCAGAGCCAATCTAATACGGGCTGCCCAGATAAGGCGCTGTTGAAGCCCCTGCATGGAAGCATCGGCGGGCAGGGTTTGATCGAGCAGAGTTTGGGCTTGTGCCAGTTCGTTCTGCGAGATGTAAACCAAGGCCAGTACACTAATCTGCTGGCGAATCCAAATCATCGAGTTGAGTTCAATCGCCAGCGTCAGCCCCCGTTCCAAGTAATCTCGGGCCTTGTTCAAAGCCAACATATCCAAGTGAAGGGCACCCAAGGCGTGCAAACTATCCGCTTGCCAGCCCCGGTGCTCGATTTCCTCGGCCACAAAGAGCGCCTGCTGCATGGTTTCGAGAGCAAGGCCGTAATTTCCCTGTCGAAACTGTACCAAACCCAAACAAATAAGGGCCAGGGCTTCGCCGGATTGCCAGTTGATGTTACGGGCAACCTGCACACTTTGCTCGGCCCATGGCAGGGATTCGGTCAAAGGGATGGGGTCCACTTCCAGATCAAAATCAACAGCCAGCGATAGACCGGTCAATGAGTGTAGTAATCCCCGACGATCATCCAACTGACGCCACAACGGCAGCGCCTCGTGGTAGTAGGCCCGGCCCTGAACAACATCGCCACAGTTGTAGGCGGTAATGCCCAACAGATCCAACGTTTGGGCGATGCCAGCGGTATGGGACAGTCGCTGAAAAATAGCCAGAGCCTCTTGATGCTCTCGTAGGGCGGCAAAGGGACGCTCCTGGTTCATATGCCAGTTGCCGATGGTGTTGAGGTTGTAAGCCAGCAGCGCCGGGTCATCCAGGCCGCGAACGCATTCCAGGGCCTGATGAAGATAATCGCCGGACTGCTCGTAATCGCGGGTCGCCCACAAATCGCCCAGTGCCAGCAGTAGCTGCCACTCCAGCCGATGATCGGGCTGGGCGCGAGCAGCATCCAGAGAACGTTGGTAATCGGCCAGACCGTCCTCGAATGTGTTCAAGGTGGCATAAGCCTGACCGCGCTGGTAATACAGCTGCGCCGACGGCGGCTGCTGAAGCTTCTCGGTCGCTTCGATGGCCTGGCTAAAGTAAATGGCGGCGGACTGCGGCGCGTAAAACGTCAGGGCGCGTTCACCGGCCTGTTGGGCGTAGGGCAGCACTTTGTCCCACACCTCGCCCCGGTAGAAGTGGTCGGCCAGGTCAGTCGGCGGCACGCGGGTGGGGGTATCATCGGCCATTGTCTCCAGCGTTTGGGCAATAGTGCGATGCAACTGCCGCCGCTCGCGACCTAAGAGCGAGGTGTAGATCGCCTCGCGAGTCAAAGAGTGGCGAAAAGCAAACTGATCGGCCGATTCCTCGATAATGAATTGCGCTGTCAGCAGAGCCTTGATGTGTTCCAGCAGGTCATCTTCCGTTGTCTTCGTTAGCTGTTGCAGCAGCGTAAAATCGAAGCGCCGCCCAACTACCGCCGCCAGGGTTAAAACGCTGCGGGTCTCCGGCGTTAGCTGGCGGCTGCGATTCTGAACAGCATCTTGAACACTGCGCGGAATTTGAAGATCAAACAGGGGTTTGCGATCCCAGATGCCGTCTTCAGCGTAGAAAATATCGCCGGCCATAACCATCGATTTAAGCAGTTCTTCAATAAAGAAGGGATTGCCTTCGGTGAAGGTATGCAGCCTTTGCAAAAAGTCGGCGCGGGTTGGGCGCGGCTGGTTGAAAATGGCTTGAACCATCATATCGATCTGGTCACGGGTGAGCGGCGACAGAAAAATTTCGGCGGCCAGGCGTTGGCGATCAAGCTGGCTCAAAAATTGGGCGAGAGTCGAGTCGATTTCATCGCCGCGATAGGTGAAGAGAAACAGTACCGGTCGACTCGCCAGCCGGCGGATGAGGTAGAGCAGTAGTTCCAGGCTGTTTTCATCGCACCAGTGCAGGTCTTCAATAATAAGGAGCAGCGGACGAACAGGAGATGCGGCATCGGCCTGAATTAATCCGGCTAACAGCTCGGCCACCGCGAAAAAGAGGCGATATTTGTCGGGTTCTGCCTCATATGGGGGCGGCTCGATCCCCTGGCCGGGAAGCGACGGCAGCAGGGTAAATAGTTCCGGCGGGAGCTGTTGGCCGCGTTGAAGCCACTGTTCAGCGGTCTCAGTGATGACGCTGGCGTGGAGCAGATCGATGAGGGGCGCATACGGCAGCGTTTGGTTCGTTTCGAAACAGCGGCCTTCTACGGCCAGCCAGCCCTGGTGCGTGACCTGCAAGCGTGTTTCAGCGACCAGCCGCGATTTACCCAAACCGGCCTCACCGCAGAGTAACAGGGTTTGACTGCGCCCGGTTTGAACGTGTTCAAGATAGCGATTAATAGCCTCAACTTGTGGTTCGCGCCCAATCAAGAGAGGACAGATAATGGGTTCGGTTGTAAACAACGCTATAACCTCAGGATGAATGCGCCGGATAGGGTCGATGCGGCCACAGCCGGCCGGGGTGACTAACACGGTTTACGTGCTCAAATTATACTCCTCTCTTACCCATTACGCATCTGTTAGAAGGCTGATAATGGGTACTTCGCTGCCCAAGCTGTACGTACTTTCCCCGATGAATCAGCCCGCGCTTTGGCGTAAACTCAGGCCATATCCAGCTTTATTTACCCCATTACCGAGGAGATGATGAATGACACCTTTAACCCTTTTTCTTTCACCCTTGCGTTGGCTGCCCATTATCGCTATTGTAATCGTTTACATGCTGCTACCGGCGGCTGTCGCGGCTGATGATCCGCCGTCGGCACCCATCCGATCACAGCCGGTAACGTTGACGGGATTGACCCAACTACCCTTAAGTTTTCTACCTCTTCCCTATACCCATCCTTCTCAGGGGCAGTTCGAAAGCCGAACGCCACAAGGAACGCTGCGTTTTGAGCCTGACGGCGTTACATTACGTGAGCCAAACATGGGCAAGAGCGTGACAAGCTGGCGATTTCTCAACACCGAGCCGGACGTACAGATAAAAGGTTCGATGCCGCTGCCCGGCGTTGTCAACCGTTACGAGGGGCTTGATATCAACACGTGGCAAACGGGACTGACTACGTACGGTCAGGTGTCATATCACGGTCTTTACCCCGGCATCGATTTGATGTATGACGGCCAACAAGGTTTGCTCAAAGGGACGTTTACCGTGGCTCCCGGCAGCGATCCGGGCCGGATTCGCTGGCACTATCCGCAAGCCCAACAGATAGCCATAGATGCCAGCAGCGGTGATATGGAAATCACTTTTGCCAACCAGGCAACCCTCACTGAGCAAGCGCCGATAGCCTGGCAAACCATCGCCGGACAACAAAACCCGGTAGCGGTTCAATTTCAAGCCGATGACGATACCAACATCGCCGGTTTTGCACTCGGCGACTATGATCCCGCTTATCCGCTAATTATCGATCCCACGCTTATTTACAGCACCACCTTTGGCGGCAACAGCGACGACATCGCCGTCGATATTGCCACCGACAACGCCGGGAACATCTACCTGACCGGCCATACCTATTCGACCAGCTTTCCGGGCGGCGGCAGCGGTAATGCCGGATACAATGATCTCTTTATCACCAAAATCAACGCCGCCGGAACGGCTATCCTCTACACCACCATTTTGGGCGGCAACGGCACCGATGAAGCCGGCGGCATTGCCGTCACCGACAGCGGCAGCCAGGTGTGGGTCATGGGGCAAACGACTTCCAGCAATTTCCCCACTAAACAGGCGTTTCAGGCGCAATATGGCGGTTCGGTCGATGCTATGATTGTGCGGTTGAACAGCAGTGGCGGACTTACGTTTAGCAGCTACATCGGCGGGGATCGTTTTGACGCCGGACAGGACTTAGTGCTGGACAGTCAGGGTGATGTGCATTTTACCGGCAGCATCGCGGGTGGTTTCTTTGGTAAAATCGATGGGCAAAGCGGTGCCTTGCTTTATAACCGGATGATCACGGGCCAGGCAGCCACCGGTTACGGCATCGCTATCGACGGGCAGGATTATCTCTATATCACCGGCGAAATTCGCTCCGACTCGTGGCCGACGGTCAATCCGGTGCAGGCCACGTGCGGTCGCTTTGACAACTGGACATGCAGCACCGATGCCTTTGTGGTCAAACTTAACCAGGCCGGAGACGATCTACTGTTCAGCACCTACTTAGGTGGCAGCGCCCAAAACGGCGGCAGCGGAACCGATATTGGTCGTAAGATTGGGGTCGACAGCAGCGGCAACATCGCGCTGACCGGCGAAACTTTCGCCAGCGACTTTCCACTGGCTAACGCGGCTCAGGCGCAAAAACGGGGCGCGAACAACTTTAGCGAAGGTTTTGTGACTCGAATCGTGCGTCAAGGAGCGCAATACAAACTGGGTTTCAGCACCTATCTGGGTGGTCAGTACAGCGAGTATGCCGGAGGGTTGGCCGTTACGAGATCGGGTCAGGTGTTTGTTTCCGGCGTCACCAACTCCGAAGATTTCCCGGTAGCGGCACCGATGCAGGGCAGCATTGGCCCCGGAGTGTGCATCACCGCCGGGGGGGTTGATCGCTACTGCAACGATGCCTACATCACGCAATTTTCTACCGCCGGCCAGCAGGTGTTTAGTACCTACTGGGGCGGCACGCGCGATGACTCGGCCGGGGGTATGGTCATCGACCCCAACGGCAATCTCTATGTCGTGGGTCGCAGCGAGTCGAGCAACTTTCCGACCAGCGTCACGTCTACCGGTCTCAAACAAACCACTTCGGAGAATATCTTTTTGGTCAAGATGACCACGGGAGTTTCATCACCGCCGCCGGGTGGAACGTTTAGGGTCTACGTGCCGATGGTGGTTCAGGGGCGGTAAAAGGCTACGTGATTTCTATGAGGCACGGCAATACAGGCTGCTGTATCACCGTGCCTCAATTCTTTTCTTTTAATACCCCAAATTCGGCCGCAACCACCGCTCGACCTCTTCAATCGTCATACCCTTCCGGGCCGCGTAATCCTCGACCTGATCGGGCAGGATTTTGCCGACGGTGAAATAGGTCGATTCCGGGTGGGCGAAGTAAAAACCACTAACAGCGGCGGTGGGGGTCATTGCGAAATTCTCGGTCAGGTGTAGATCGATATTTTGTGGTACGCTTAGAAGATCGAACAGCGTCCCTTTCTCGGTGTGGTCGGGGCAGGCGGGGTAGCCGGGGGCGGGCCGGATGCCGCGATACTTTTCTTTGATCAGCGCCTCGTTGTCCAAATCCTCAGCGGGGGCGTAGCCCCAGTAGACTTTG
>JAGRBZ010000207.1 GCA_020433805.1 Anaerolineae bacterium | reverse complement strand
TTGCGCCAATAACGGCTCACTCAAGGGCATATTTTCAGTTCTGAAGTTAAAACCCTGGTTTCTCAGACCGAAGTCTTGTTGTAGTAATAGAAAGGATAGGTAATGAACAATCGCACGAGACGCCCCTACGAGAAAAAAACAATCAGTAGAAGGGGTGCCATAATTTTTGGTCTTGGCCTAGGAGCAATCTTTGCTACCATTGCGATTGCTATTGCACTGGCTATGCCCTTATTGAGTACGCGATTAGAGACTGCTTCGCTGTACGCTCGCTCTTACTATAAAAAAATGTTTCCTCCACCCCAATACCTGCCGACTCCGGCACCAACCGTCGCTCTCGAAGTAGCTGAAACTCAAATAGAATTGCCCACTGAGGAACCGATACCAACTCCCTCACCAACGGACGAGCCTTTATTGTCTGAAACGGAGGCCGTCTCGGCTGCCACCGGCATTGATGCAACCACTGCTACTACGCCTGACGAAATTACTGACAGCGCGACCGACATTCAATTTCCCGATAGTGCAACGGAGGCCCAGCTTACCGAACCGACAAATCCTATTGATCTCCAGCCGGTCGAAAGTGCGCTGCAATTAACCGGCTTCAACCACCAATGGCAAACCTGGAACAACTGTGGTCCGGCTACAGTAACGACCTATATGAGCTATTTCGGCCACACCGAGACCCAGGTGGACGCCGCACTGTTTCTAAAACCCAACAAGGACGATAAAAACGTTAGCCCTTACCAACTCGCCGACTATGCCGAAAGCGTTGGTATGGAGTCGATTGTTCGCCAGAACGGTTCGCTTGATCAGCTAAAGCAATTTATCAGCAATGATATTCCTGTTCTGGTGGAAACTTGGCTGGTTCACGATGGCGATGGGCTGGGCCATTATCGGCTTGTCTCTGGCTATAACGATGATACCCGCCAACTTGTTACTTACGATTCACTCAGTGGGCCAGACTATCCTGTCGGTTACGATCAGTTCGATGCCGATTGGCGCGTATTTAATCGCCTTTACGTGGTTGTTTTCCCTCCGGAAAAAGCAGATCTGGTAGCCGGTATCATCGGCCCCAACCTTGAAGATGGCTATATGTATGAGCAGCTTGTCGCCTTGGCCGAAGCTGACATCGAGGCCAACCCGAACGATCAGATCGCCTATTTCAACAAAGGTGAAGCCCTAACTCGGTTAGAGCGTTATGAGGAAGCCGCGGCCGCGTTCGATCAGGCCCGCACCATCGGGCTTCACTGGCGGCGATTATGGTATCAGTTTTCGCCTTTTGAATCCTATTACGCCATCGGTCGCTATCAAGATGTGCTCGACCTGGCTGAGGCCACCATCGCCAACTCAGGCGGTTTGGAAGAAGTCTACTATTATAAAGGCTTAGCGCTTCACAATCTAGACCAACCCGGAGCCGAAGAAGCAATGCAAGAGGCGCTCGCTTACAATCCCAACTTTTCCGCCGCCCAAGACGCTATGGAAACGTGGAGTGACACCATCGCCGAACCATAATCAGTTGAGTTCGGGAATAGATGCGTCTCGTGTCATTTCGTAGCGCAGCGGAGAAATCCCTGTGACACTACGCCTGAAACAGTGTCCGGTTGGGACAATTTGCAGCCACAATGCTCATTTTTTCCGGCGAATGCTTCACATATTGAAATGCTTGAGGAATTTCTCCGCCTCCGGCTACGAAATGACATAAGTAGGTGTAGCGTATAGTAACGCCGCAAACTTTACAAACTCTACAAACTCTATAAACTTTTAGCAGGAGCATATCACCAAATCGATAGCCTTATTGAGTCTTTCGCCCGTTGCGACTCAACCACCACAGAAGCGTTAGTGTTAAAGCACCTAACATTGCTAAGGCGATGAGCTTAAAAAATCGATCGGCAATGAGCAAAGCCATCATGCCAAAGGCGGCGCAAAACGTGTAGTATAACCCCACAATTTGTCGCTGACCTAACCCTAAATCAAAGAGACGGTAATGTAGGTGATCGCGTCCCGACTGGGCCGGATTGCCGCGCCGCCGCCAGCGTTGAATAATAAGCCAGGCTACATCCACAATAGGGATGCCCAACACCAACAACGCAGTTGCCACTTTGGCCGGCGCTAAAATCGAAAGCGATGCCACCGCATAGCCCAGCAGCATACTTCCGCCACCCATAAAGACGCGGGCCGGATGAAAATTGTAAGGTAAAAAACCCAGGCAGGCAGCTGCCAGCGCCAGAGGAAAAAGAGCCACAGTAAACTGACCCAGGCGATAGGCATGAATAGCAAACAGTAGACTGGCAATTGCCACAACCCCGGCGGCCAGGCCGTCCAGGCCGTCGAGCCAGTTAACCGTATTGATCATGCCCATCACCCAAAAAATCGTTAGCGGATAGGTGATCCAACCCGGAAAAATAGTCAGCCCCACAACTGGTAGAGTCACGCGCTGCACGATGATGTCGAAAAAAATAGCCACGAGGGCTACCAAAAATTGCGCAAAAAACTGTGTGCCGGGAGAGAGATCGAAAAAATCATCCCATATTCCGAAAGCAAAAATGAAGACGCTGCCTAACAAAACTCCGGTTAGTAACTTGAAATCTTCGGCACCAATCGGCTCCCACCAACCGGCAAGGCTTAAGCCAAAGATAAGCACACCTGTGCCCACAAAACTCACAAACAGGGCCAGTCCACCTAATCGGGATATTTCGCCTCGATGCTGGCGTCGTTCGTCAGGACGATCAACTATTCCCCATCGACGTCCCAGCTTGATGGTTAATGGAGTCGCCAGTACACTTATAAGAAATGCGATTACAAAAGTAGTTAGATACATTGCCAAGGTAAGATAAAATCATTAAATTAAATGAGCAAATTTGAAATCATCTCCACAACATTATCCAAGAGGTATTATGAAAACAATCTTTCTTTTGCGACACGCTAAATCCGATTGGGGCGACGTCGACCTGGCTGACTTCGATCGTCCCCTGGCCAAACGCGGCCTCAACGATGCCCCGCTTATTGGCGATGTTCTCATCAACTACGAGGTGGTGCCGGATAAAATTCTTTCTTCACCGGCCAAACGTGCCAAACAAACATCTGAGCTGGTGGCAAAAGCCTGCGGTTATAAAAGATCAATCGAATGGCACGAATCGTTCTATGGCGGCAGTTCGGAAGACCTTCTCGGCGCTATCCGGCGCTTGCCCGACAGCGTAGAGCGGGTACTGCTTGTTGGCCACAATCCTATCATGGAAGAAACTGCTGCCGCTCTACTAACGGGTGATGAGGTCAATATGGAGGATGTATTAGCCATCAAAATGCCGACTGCCGGGCTAGTTTGTCTTGACGCACCTGTACTCGATTGGTCGACGCTTGAACCCGGCGATGCTATTTTACGGTGGTTTCTTATCCCGCGCCTGCTCAAAGCCGTTATCTAGTGCCGCAACATGCGCTGCCTGCAATCCATAACCTAAACGCACCATCAACACGACCCCATAAAAGAGAACTGGATACAGAACTGCCCCATGAACACAGAGTGGAGTAAAACAACCAAACACATCGTCGGCACAGGACTGGTTATTTTTGGCGTCTACATAGTCTACCTCAGCCGATCGGTTTTAACGTTGGTGATCATCGCCGCGCTGATTGCCTTTTTGCTTATGCCCCTTGTCGATTTGCTACACTTGCGCTTGAAGCTTCCGCGCATCGTGGCCGTTTTAGTTACGTATCTTCTCGCCACGATATTTGTCATTCTGGCCCCCGTTGTGCTGTTCCCTCAGATTATTCGAGGCTTCAACTTTTTAGCGCGGGTCGATTACACAGTTCTGCTCGATAACAGTCTTCAATGGGCTATCGATAGTCTGCTCAGCCTTAAAGGCGTCGATTTTCGCTTCAGCGAACTGAGCCTTAATTTCGATAGAATCGTCGATCCGCTTCTCAACGTCCTGCAAAATGCCGAGAGCAGCATCGACTTCTCTATGCCCTCTGCCCAAACCATTATCAGTTCGCTCGAATCCGCCGCTACCCTCACCTATGGCTTCGCCGCCAATTTGGTCGGCACCGTCTTTTCAGCATTTCTAACCTTTATTGTGGTTGTTATTTCAGCCATCTACTTTAGCCTCGACGCCCATCGCTTCAAAGGGCTATTTCTCGGCATCGTCCCGGAAAACTATCGTTTTGAAATTGCAATCCTCCTTGAGCGCTTGAAAAAAATCTGGCAAGCCTATTTTAGAGGCCGTCTCATTTTGATGATTATCGTTGGCGTCGCCGTTTGGATAGGTAACTCGGCTCTCGGTATACCTGGTGCATTACCGCTGGGCATTATCGCCGGAGCGCTGGAACTAATTCCTAACCTTGGCCCCTTTGTTGCCACTATTCCGGCCGCGTTTGTAGCCCTAATTCAAGGTTCAACCGTCCTCGATGTCAACAATTTTCTTTTTATGCTGATTATTATCGGCTATTATTTCATCGTCCAGCAAATCGAAAACGCCATCATCATCCCCCGCGTTATTGGCGATGCCGTAGACTTGCATCCGGTTGTCATCCTGGTCGGTGTTATTGTGGGAGCCAACGTAGCCGGTGTGGTTGGCGCACTACTCGCTGCCCCGGTCATTGCCTCGGCCCGTGAAATCGTGCGCTATCTCTACATCAAAGTTTTGGGCGAAGACCCCTTCCCCCCCGCCCACCAAGAAGCCGAAGAATCAGAGCTAAGCTGGTACACCCGTACCCGGCTGGCGCTTGTCAAACTGTATGGCTTACTCGCGCAGCCCCAAGAGTCCACTCCCGGCGATCCACCCGCTCCTTCCGAAGAAAGTTAGAGTGTTAAAAAGGTAATTGGTAACTGGTGATTGGAGATTGATTATCCAATTATCGGTTACACGTGCTGCCTCTAAACGGGATGACATTGAAAAGACGCAGAGTGCGTATCCTCAAATGCGAAGGGGAGGACTGGACCCTCTTCGTATCTAAAGCTTGCCCTGATCTTTCCGATGGATTACTTTGCACCTATATGGCTCTATTTCCCATTTCCCAAAAGGTCAACATTTCCTCTTGACGCTAAATACCCTCCATGTTATACTGTATTTAAAAAAAAATTCTTGGGAGCGCTCCCAAAATGCAACGAGGCCGTAACGTGAGTAAATTAACCCTTCAAAAAGTCGCAGAATTAGCCGGCGTATCGCGCTCAACCGTTTCGCGGGTGGTCAACCATCATCCTAGTGTTAAACCAGCCGTGCGCCAGCGTGTGCAAAAAGTGATTGATGAAACCGGCTACCATCCCGATCCGGCGGCCCGCTCGCTAGCCAACCAGCGATCAGGTATTATTGGTTTGGTCATTCCCCGGGTCTTTCAATCGCTTTTTACCGATCCCTATTACCCCCGCCTGATGCAAGGCATCTCGCAAGCCTGTAACACCCACAACTACATCCTGTCGCTCTTCTTGTTTCATACGGAAGATGAAGAACAAAAGCTTACCGCTAAATTGCTCCGGCAGCAGTTGGTCGATGGCATCATCCTGAGCGCCTTGCCCGCCGGCGACCCGCTCGTGCCCCAACTGATCGGCAGTCAGATGCCGACAGTGATGATCGGGCGGCCGCTTGAGGCGCAAGCGATAAGTTATGTTGACGTCAGTAACGTCGACGGCGCAGATGAGGCTGTTGCCCATCTTCTCAAGCTGGGGCGTCAACGTATCGCGACCATCACCGGTCCGTTGAACACCACAGTTGGGCTTGATCGTCGGCAAGGGTATCGCAACGCTCTGCGTAATGACGATATTGCTGTGGATGAAGCGCTCATCGTCGAAAGTGATTTTACCGAAGCTGGCGGCTACCAGGCAGCCCGGCAGTTGCTTGAGCACCGCCCCGACGCCATCTTTGCCGCTTCAGACCCGATGGCGATGGGCGCGCTTCGTGCTCTGCGCGATGCCGGACGCCGGGTGCCTGACGATATTGCCATTATCGGCTTTGATGATCTTCCTTTTGCCGCCACCGCTCATCCGCCGCTAACAACGGTACGCCAGCCAATTTTGCGCCAGGGCATCACCGCGGTTGAGATGCTCACCGATTTGTTGGAGAGTGGTCTGCGCCCGACCCGCCAATTTACCGCACCAACCGAATTGGTTATCCGCCAATCGTGCGGAGCTAACCCAAAAACGCACGTCGATATTGACGTGAACGTTCGCTTATAAGCTATTGCGAACTGTCATCTTTTGGCTCTTTGGAATTAAGGGAGCTGACAAGCTTGTAAAACGTAATTCTTTTCTTATGCATCACGTTTTACGTTTTATGGCGTCAATTCCACAAAATCCTGTTGAGCCTATATTTTTTGATATATTGGAACAATTAAACCTAACTTGTGTGTCATGTGGAGGCATACTATGTCACAAAATCAACCGATCATTTTTCCTAAAGAATTTCTATGGGGGGTTGCTACCTCATCTTATCAAATTGAAGGTGCCTGGCAGGAAGGCGGCAAAGGCGAGTCGATTTGGGACCGTTTTACCCACGCGCCCGGTACCATCGAAGATAACACCACCGGCGATATCGCCTGCGACCACTACCATCGCTGGCAGGCTGACATCGCTTTGATGAAATCGCTCAATATTCAGAGCTATCGCTTCTCGATTGCCTGGCCGCGTATTTTGCCGCAGGGGCGTGGTCAATTGAACCAGGCCGGTATGGACTTTTACAGCCGTTTGGTCGATGGTCTATTAGAGGCGGGGATTACGCCTTTTGTTACGCTCTATCACTGGGACTTGCCGCAAGCGCTTCAAGACAAGGGTGGCTGGCCGATTCGCTCGACGGCTGAGGCTTTTGCCTCCTATGCCGATTTGGTGACGCGCCACCTCGGTGACCGCGTTAAAAATTGGATCACCCACAACGAACCCTGGGTCATCGCGTTTCTGGGGCATCAATTTGGCGAGCACGCGCCCGGCATCAAAGATTGGAACGCTGCGCTGCGAACAACCCACCACCTGCTGTTGTCGCACGGTTGGGCCGTGCCGCTTATTCGGGTCAACAGCCCCGGCGCAGAGGTTGGTATTACCCTCAACTTCACCCCCACCGAACCGGCTACGACCGATCCAAACGATTTCAATGTCTACCGCCATTTTGACGGCTACTTCCACCGCTGGTTCCTCGATCCGCTGTACGGGCGGCGCTACCCGTCGGATATGATCTCCGATTACATCGATCGCGGTTATATCGACGACATGTCGTTTACGCTGCCCGGCGATATGCAAACCATCGCCGCTCGCACCGACTTTTTAGGCGTCAACTACTACACCCGCGCCATCGTCAGTGCCGCCAGCAACCCCGACAAAGTTGATGAGGTCATCTACCCCGGCTCAGACAACGAGCATACCGAAATGGGCTGGGAAGTGTATCCGGAAGGGCTGTACAACCTGCTCAACCGCCTCCATTTCGAATATCGTCCGCCCAAACTCTACGTTACCGAAAACGGAGCCAGCTACAGCGACGGCCCCAACGGCGACGGCCGCATCCACGATATGCGTCGCCTGAGCTATTTCAACAGCCACCTTAGGGCCGCGCATCGGGCCATTCAAAACGGCGTACCGCTGGCCGGTTATTTTGCCTGGTCGCTGATGGATAACTTCGAGTGGGCCAAAGGCTATTTGCAACGCTTTGGTTTAGTCTGGGTCGATTACGATACGCTAGAGCGCACACCTAAGGATAGTGCTTTGTGGTTTAAGGATGTGATTAAAGAAAACGCTATTGTGGGGTAGTTGGGTAGTTGGTTAGTTTGATAGTTTGTTAACTCTCTCCAGCCAACTATCAAACTAACAAACCAACCAACCAACAAACAAACAAACCAACCAACCATCCAACCAACAAACCAACTACCTCTCCAACCGAATCGAAAATGTTGTACCCTCGCCAACCGTGCTGGTGGCCGTGATGGTTCCGCCGTGGGCTTCAACAATCGATTTGGCGATGGCTAAACCCAGACCCGACTCGCCGCTGTCTTGCTGGCGTGCCTCATCGGCCCGGTAGAAGCGGTCGAAGATGTGGGGCAGTTGGTCGGGGGCGATGCCCGTGCCGCTGTCTTGCACGTTGAGGATAATCAGCCCGTTGTGGGCTTCTGCCGCCAGTTTGATGGTGCCTCCAGCAGATGTGTAACGCAAAGCATTGCTTACCAAATTCCCCAAAACACGGCTCATTCGCTCCGGGTCGATAGCAATCGGTGGTAATGCATCGCCTTGATCGGCCCACAAACGCACCTGCTTCTGTTCGGCTTGATGCTGGAAAGCGGCGGCGGTTTCGGCCAGCAGAGCCTGTGGTTCGATAGGAACACGGTTAAGGGGCAGGGCGTTGGCATCGGCCAGCGACAGCGTTCGTAAATCTTCGATCAACTGCTGTAAGTACCCCATTTCCCGATGCATCGTTTCAAAAATTGCCGGTCTGGGCGTGAGAACGCCATCGCGCAATCCCTCCGTATATCCGGCCAGCACCGATAGCGGGCTGCGCAGATCGTGGGCGATATCAGCCGTCATCTGCTGCCGCAGCCGGTTGCTCTCAGATAGATCGGCGCTCATCTGGTTGAAGGCCGCTGCCAAGCGACCTAACTCATCCTTTGAGCGAACGGGTACGCGCTGCTCTAACTTGCCTTGGGTCATCGCCTGTGTGGCTTCAGTTAATTCGTGGAGTGGTTTCGTTAGCGTTCGGGCCAGAATAATGGCCAATAGTAAGGCTAAAGCCATAGCGCCCAACGCAGCGATGATTATCGCGTTGTTGGTGCGAGCCACATACTGCGCTTCCGCCGGATTGCGCGGTGCTACGGAAGGATCGAGAATCGTGCCGATTTGCCGGCCGTCTATTTTAACAACCGTGCCTCGTGATAGTGCTTTCTGGGGAACGTGATCACCACGTTGATATTCCGGATTGGGGACAAGGACACGTCCGCTGGTATCGACTAAGACAAATGCGATAGGATTATTCAAGAGCGGCGGCGGGTTGCCGTTTTGTTGAGGTGGTGGACCTGGGCGCATATAGTCGGCTATGCCCTCCCATGAGCCGGTGTTTCGGTAGTGCGTGGTTACACGGGTGGAAAAGCTATCGCGGTCTTTCTCCAACCGGAAGCGATCAAACTCGGTACGGGTTGTTCGTCCGGCCAAAAATGCCACCAAAGCCGTCCCGGCCAGGCTAACGACTAAAAAGGCAAGTATAAGTTTTACCGTTAACGAGTGCTGCATAACAAAATTCTTTAGTAATAGGGAGATTAGAGATTGGAAAAATGGAGACTGGAGATTAGGAGATTAAAACCATAGCCCAATCTCCTAATCTCCAGTCTCTAATCTCTAGTCTCCATCCTTCATCTGTTCGGCACTAAAGCGATAGCCGACGCCAAAGACCGTTTCGATGTAACGGGGTTGGCTTGGCTCCGGCTCGATCTTGGTGCGCAGGTTGCGAATATGAACGTCGATAGTGCGCTCGACGCCCTCAAAACTGGTGCCTTGCAGCCGGTCGAGCAGTTCGCTGCGGGAGAAAGCGCGTCCGGGCCAGGCCATCAAGGTTGCCAGCAGATCGAACTCGGAAGGCGTCAAATCGACCGGCTTGCCTTCGAGCCGTACCAGTCGGCTGGCTTTATCGAGGCTGAGACCGTTGGCTTCCAGCACCTCTGAAGGACGGGCCTGCTTTTCTGCTCGACGCAGCACGGCGCGAATGCGGGCAACCAACTCGCGCATGCCGAAGGGTTTGGTGATGTAATCATCAGCCCCCAACTCTAACCCCAGCACCTTGTCCGACTCCTCAAGTTTGGCCGTCAGCAAGATGATGGGCGTATCACGTTCCTGCTTATGCTTTTGCATAAATTCATAGCCGCCCATCTCCGGCATCATAATATCGAGCAGAATAAGATCGGGCTTCTCCTGGCGAGCGACAAAGAGCGCCGTGTGCCCGTTATCAGCAATGGCCACTTTGTAGCCCTCAGCCGACAGATATTCTTGAACCATCGTACGTAGGCTGGCTTTGTCATCAACTACGAGTATTGTTTTTGGCATAGGTTTGCATCCTGGTTTGATTTTATTTCAGGATAGTTCAATTTGAACATTTTGAAAACTTTGCATGAGACGCGGAACGTAGTGCGTAGTTCGTAGTGCGTATTGTCTCATTTACGCACTACGAACTACGCACTATGTTGTTATCTTCTACATATCTACATGCCACATTCCATTTTTCACGTCCCTAATTTCCTCTCTGCCCCGGCGGTGGGCCGAGCCCGGCGCGTAAATCAGCTTCGCTGATGCCGAGCTGGGCTGCTGCGGCGGCGAGGTCGGGTGGTGGCGGGCCAAGTGCGGCGCGTAAATCCGCTTCACTCACGCCGAGTTTGGCGGCGACGGCAGTCAGGTCCGGGCCTTGCCCCTGTTGGCCGGGAGGTGGTTGTTGGCCTGAACCGTTCATCGGCGGCGTTCCACTGGGCGCACCATCCGGCGGTGCGCCGTTTCCGCCCGGCCCCGGCATGACCGTCGCCTGACCGCGATAGCAGCCTAGAAAGTAGGGGAAGGTGTCGGTGGCGTAGTAGCGATAGCTGCCGTCGGGGCCGGTCAGGCCGTTGCATTGATCCAAATCGCCGGAGCCGGCTACGTATTCGTGCGCTGACCAGGCTTCTTTCGCATTGCTGGTGCGCTGCCAACTGCTCTGGACTTCTTTGGTTTGGCTGCAAACGGTATCGACACAAATATAGGGCGCTAAAATGGGATAACCGTCAAAGGCGTAGGCGATAACCAGCGAGACATTGCCCTCCATATCTTCAAAAAGACAATCGGGGCGAGCGTGGAAATGGTACTCGCCGCGTGGGCCGGTGTGACCGTTGCAGTAGTCGAGAATTTGATCGAGATAAGGATCGCCGTACCCCAGATTGCCGCCTTCATTAGGCCCATAGATGGGCAGCCCGTTGACGGCCACGGCAATTGGCCCCAGCAGCGGAATATCGGTGGGAGCATCGGCCAACGTCGGTTGCAGCGGAAACTGCCAGCGGTGCGATTGAGCCTGCAAGGCAGTGGGCGTAATTTGCACGAACTCGAAGTTGGGGATGCCGTTCGACTCGACAATGACGGTATCGGCTGTGCAAGTGACGTTGAGCTGCGGCTGAATAGCGCCTTGGGTGTAGGTCGAGACATCCAAGAAATGTGCCGAAGGGCAGTCATTTGTCGCCCCGACAGCCGCAATAGATGGACCAGCGGCAGTGACGGTTTGCTGCTCAGGTTGAGAAAGCGACGGCTGTGATGGAGCATCGGCGGGCGGATTGATCTGGGCGAAACTATCTTGAGCCGGAGCCGGTGGCTGTTGGTCAGTTGGGGGAATATTTTCTGGCGAGACGGGCTGCGGTTGGGCATCGGCCGGCGGGGACGCGTTCTGTTCGTCGAAAGAAGGTTGCTCGATGGGGGCCGCTGCTGCCTGCTGTGCTTGGGCCTCAACGGGTAAATCAATGGGGATAGACATATCCTGGGTGTCGTCCGGCGGTGTACGTGATATTGTAATCGCGGTGTTACAGCTGGAAAGTGTGAAAACGAGTACGGATAGTAAGAAAATCTGTAGAGGCAGCATAGGGTGTGTCCTTTCTGGTATGGGAATGATTACAATGATTTGGCCTGGATAATAACGTCCGTATTTTGGGTTAGAGACCGCAGCACGGCTTTGGCGCGTTCGGAGTCCGTCATCGTATCAAAGTCGATCCCGTCGAAAAGCGACTCTAAATCACGACGAACCGTGATCTGCAAAGCGACGTTGTCGCGCTGTAACGTTTTGAGCGACTCCGAGGTCAGCGGCATTAAATTTGCGGCATTACCCCAGGCTAGATTGGTGTCAATGATAAACGGCGTGGGGCTAGATGCATCGGGTGCAAGAACATCGCCTTCAAGCCAAAGCGTTAGGCCCTCCATGGGAATGTCTTGCGGGAGATGCCGGGCCGTTTCGATGCCGGGTGCGACCAGGTAGTGGAGTTGGCAGTAGTTGGGCTGGGCCACTAATACGGTTTCGACTGTGTGGGCCACCGGCTCGGTAAGCGACTCGACGAAGGGGGCGGCGATGCGTGAGGCATCACGCTGACTGGTGCCGTGACCGGCGTAGGTCGGCTGCGCCATGAGAGACTCGCGCAGCCGGCCAATGGCGTTCTCTGTGCCGGCGGTGTCATCGGTGCATTCTATCAATTCCAGGCTGCGGTTGACCAAGTAGCCGCGCGTGACATGAATTTGGTAGCCCTGGTCGTTGGTAGCAAACCAGCCTTCGCTGGTGAGTACGACATCGCCCCATGTCCAGTCGAGTTCATAGGTAATGGTACTGAATTTGGTAGGGGTGACGGCATCGCGTTCGGTTTGGGAGGGAAGAATGATGCTGGCGGCTATCAGTAGCAGACTTATACCGCTTAGGAGTAAAGCAATTTTGGCGAGTTTTTTCAGGATCATCGGGTTCGTCTTTGGTCTGTTCGGGTTAGGGATAGGGGATTTTTTGTGTCGCCCTATCCCTAATTTTAGGGGTGTAACGGTTTATTTACAACGTCAGGTTACAGGTTTCGTTTATTCCTCATCAGCCGGAGCATTCGGGCGCGGGCCTGGCCGTTGACCTTGGCCGTCTTCGGGCGGCGGGCCTTGACCATCGTCACCTTGGGGCGGGCCATCTTTCGGGCCGCGACCGCGACCGAACATGACCAGGTCTGCATCAAGCTCGTCATCGTCCAGGTCACCAAAGGCAGTGATGTGCGAGCCTTCGGTTACGTCCGATAGGCTAGCAGATTCTTGGCCGTTACGGAAGACGGTGTCGTCGCTCACGTTGATGGTGATGGTGCCGTCGGGATTTTCAACCGTGATGGTATCGTCATCAACAGCGGTTACGTGCCCTCGAACTTGATCGCCATCAGGCATAACGGCAATATCCATTGCGTCGATCTCGTCGCCATCCTCATTGCGAGGGCCGCGAACGCGAACGTTGTCGCCGACGTCGATATCATCCAAATCGCCTTCCTCGCCGGTTTCGACGATGCGGATGATGGTCTCATCCGAGACATTTACGGTAATCGCTTCACCGTTCAGGTTTTCAACCGTCAGGCTGTCGTCGTCTACATCGGTGACCTCGCCACCGCCCATCATTCCACCACGAGGGCCACCACCACCGGGGCCGCGGCCCATCATCCCTGCTTCATCACCGGGAGCGGCGTACGCAAAGGCCGCTCCACTCATCAGTATTAAGGCTAACGCCAATCCTACTATCCATTTATTCAAACGTTTCATTTTCAATTTGCCTCCAAAAACTAAGTGATAGGGTTTGTTTGAACTTAGTCAGGATTGTATCGCAAAGATGTTTAGAAGTTGTTCAGAGCTTTTTTGGATTTGGTTTAGAAAATATGGAGCAATTTTTCAGGCCGATGCTATAATAGCTCTTCTGCCGCGTTACGAAAAGGGGCTTGTGGCTGTTGCAAAATCTACAGGGATCATATATGGTATACGGCTATATTACTTACGGCAACGATTACGCTGAGAATTCCTCATGAAAAACACACTGCTCGAAAACCTATGGAAAATCTATCATCGGCCCGACCGCCCCGAACCCTTTAGTGGCGACAGCGATCTTTTTTGGAGCGACCCCGACTTCTCCGAGCGCATCTTAGAGCAGCACTTGGATGACAGCAACGGCGCGGCCTCGCGTCCACCGGATGAGCGCGCCGCGCAGTTGGTTTGGCTGTGGGACAAGCTTAGTTTGCAGCCTGATCAGCATGTTTTCGATATAACGTGCGGCCCCGGCCTCTTTGCCGTGGAGTTGGCTCGCTACGGCTGCACCGTCACCGGGATCGACTTCAGCCCGGCCTCAATTGATTACGCCCAAGATTTAGCGTTGCTTGAAGGTGTGACCGATAAGTGTCATTTTGTTGAGCAGGATATTCGGAAGATGGATTATAGCGGGGCTAATTTTGATGCGGCGATACTGCTCTACGGTCAACTGGCCGTTTTTCGCCGCGAGGAGGCGCAGATGATTTTGGAGAAGATTGCGCAGGCGTTGAAACCGGGCGCACGGCTGTGTCTTGAACTGCTCGATCAGGAGAAGGTTGATAAAAGCGACAGCAGTTGGTGGTTTACCGATGACTCCGGCCTGTGGGACGACTCGCCCTATTTACACCTGGGCGAACGCTACTGGTTCCCCGAAGGTGAAGCCTCGATCGAGCGCTACCAGATTATTCACCTGACCACCGGCGAACTCACCAAAATTCATATCAGCGATCAAACCTACGCTCTTGAAACGATGAGTGATATGCTGCACCAGGCCGGATTTTCTCACGTCGATACCTATCTGGCCTGGGATCATTTACCGCTGGTCGATGCAGAGGAATGGGTGGCGTATATCGCTACGAAATAACTACCGGCGCAGTTCCGACGGCAACTGATCCAGCCAGCCTGCTTCTAATACGCCCCACAACCCCACCAAAATTGCTTCAGCCGCATCGTGGCGCAGCGAGGTCGGACGCGCTGCCCCTGACCAATCGATGACTCGCCGGGCCAGCTCATCGGCGACGCGCTTGGCCTGGGAGCCGCTGCGCTGCTCGCGCGGGTGGAGAAATTGGGTGCGCCAATCGGCGGCGCTAATTTGACGCAGCTCAACGCCGCGCCATTCGGCCTCGCTTTCCCAAATTTCGGCCAGATCACCGCCGCCTTCGATAATCAGCCGCTCCAGGCCGGTAATTTCATCCAGCACGGCTTTCACCCCTCGCTTCAGGCGCGCTGCGCTGCCGAAGTTTTTCGAGCGATACCACACCAGGCGTCCGTCGCTCCCGTATAGCGCCAGCCCCGTGCGGACGCCTAAGTCAACTGCCAGTAAAAAGATGGATTGCCTCCCCGTCTATGCATCCCC
>JAGRBZ010000206.1 GCA_020433805.1 Anaerolineae bacterium | reverse complement strand
ACACAAAGGGGTTTATTCTGGCGCAACGACGACACCTGGCAGCCGGTCGACGGTGCGCCGGATGATTATGCCTATGTGGTCATCGAAGCCAACCAACAGATCTACGCCGGTTTTGAACATGCGGGGCTATGGTCGGCATCAGGGCCGACCGGCCCCTGGCAACGCATCGATCTTGATGCTGCGCCCATCACCGATTTAGTAACGGTCCGTTACACCCTACCCGACCGACCCACGCCGGTGGATCGCCTCTACGCTACCACCGCCGCCGAAATTTTTGTCAATAGTGGTCTCGACACAGCCTGGTTACCCATCCCGCTCCCGGCTCTATCGGATGAAGAAATGGACGAAGCCGGCGAGAGCAATAGCGACAAACTTAAACCCCGTCTCTTTGTAACTGAGAGCGGCGAGGTGGTAGTTCGTAACCAAGATCGACTCTGGCGGCAGGGCGATTTGGGTTGGGAATTATTTGGCCCGGAGAAGCTGGCCGGTAAACTGTTCAGCGTGGTCAACTGCTGTCGGACTGGTCAAACTATCGTTGGGAGTAATGACGCCGGACTGTGGCAGCTAACGACCTCCGGCGACTGGACTCGCCTCGATGCCGATGACTTCTTTAGCACCACCGACGCCACCGAATTGGTCCAGGTCGATGATACGCTCTATGCGGCGGGCGATTTGGGCTTGTTCTATAGCCAAGACGGCGGTCGCATCTGGCACAAAGCCGATGGTTTGCCCGCGACCGTCACCGATTTGCTCATCAACCCCGACAATCCCACGAGCCGGATTGCAGCCACACCGGCGGGCTTATACCGCAGCCGCGATGCCGGTCGCAGTTGGGAGTCGGTTAGCCCGCCGTGGACCGTTTGGGATTTGGCCCTTGGCCCGCAAGGACGACTCTTTGTCGGGCGCAGCAACGGCCTGGTGTGGAGCGATGATTGGAGCGCACCCACCATCGCGTGGCACACCGCCGAAGATATGGGGAAAGTCTACTTTTTGAGCATCAATCCCCATCCGGTTAACGCCGAGACCGTTTGGACAGGCACCTGGGGTAACAACATCGCTGTAAGCAGTGACGGCGGACAGCATCTGGCTCCGCTGCACAACGGATTGGAAACGCTCAGCAGCCTCGATTTAATTTGGCATCCCACGCCGGGGCAAGTTACATTAGCCACGTTCGAGGGATTGTATCGCACCGATGACGGCGGCCAAAGTTGGTTCAAACTGCCCGGCCCGCTGGCGCAGCAAACCGTCTATAGCCTGCTTCAAACCGATGACGGCACCATCTGGGCCGGAGCGACCAACGGATTGTGGCGTAGCCAAGACTATGGTGTTACATGGAAGCAGATCGAAACCTTACTCCAAGCCGCAGTCATTCGCCTGGATCGGTTGAACGTACCACCGCCATCACCGCCACTGAACCCGCCTTTTGTCTTTCAGCCCCCCGAGGCCAAAGTTTACCAACCCCGCGAATGGCTTTGGGCCGGTACCGAAGGCGCGGGTCTGTGGCTTAGTCAAGACAACGGCGCTACCTGGCAGTTCGCCGGATTGCCGCAACGAACGGTCTACAGCGTCATGTTTGATCCGCTTATGCAAAGACATTTGATAGCGGCAACAGATAGGGGAATATTTGCGGTGGAGACAAAACAGGATTAGCAGGATAGGTGGACTTCTGAGCCGGTTGGATCTGAACCTATTGTCCTCTTGACATTCTTTTGGAAATCGCATTTAATGGAATTTGAAATCCTATCAATCCGAAAACACCCCGAGTAGATCGAGCTTTGTCTTGAACTTGTCGAAGAGCAGTGCGAGGTCGTATTGGGTAAGACGACGTAACCACGAGTAAATTACCATGCCCTATAATCCTTCTGCAATTTATGATCTTTTACGCGATGCGTTTGGTGATGACGAATTTAGAGATCTTTGTTACGATCATTTTCGCCTGGTGTACGAGCAGTTCACCGCCGGGATGATGCGTTCGCAGCACATTCAGCTTTTAATCGAAGCCTGCGCTCGTGACCAACAGTTCGACCGCTTACTGGCGCTGGTCGAAACCCACACTCCGGCTCAATACATTAAGTACGCACCATTCGTCCAAGACCTCACCTATCGCTCTATTGATCCTCTCGCTCCTCAGCGTCGAGATTTTTACGCCCAGGAGTCGCTGCCTCTGCATTATGTTTCACGCTCTGGATTGTTGTCCCAAGCTCGCGATATGCTGCTGACCGGCCACACTGATATCGCTCTGCACGGAATGGGCGGTCTCGGGAAAACCGTTCTGGCCCGCGCCCTATGCGATGATCCCGCTATCCAAAATACGTTCTACGGCGGCATCTTGTGGGCCAAGTTAAGCCAGAATGTGACCGAAGAAGACTTAAAAGCAAAGTTAGCCGATTGGGTGCGTACGTTGGGCGGCACCATCAGCGAGACGGCCCCATCGCTGGATCGATTGAAACAGCTATTGCACGAGCTAACGAAAAATCGAGCCTGCCTGCTCGTTGTGGATAATGTTTGGCAACGCCGGCATCTTGAAGTTTTCCGAGTTGATACGCCGGACAGCCGTTTGCTGGTGACCACCCGCGACGCCGACATTGCCCACCCATTAGGGATCGAACCCTTTTCCTTGCCCTCAATGCAAGACTCCGAGGCAATATCGCTGTTGGAAGCGTGGGCCGGTCCGGTTCATTGGCTCGATGACGATGCTAAAAGTCGCGTCGTCCGGCGATTGGGTTATCACCCCTTGGCAATCAAATTGGCCGGTAGTCAGTTGCAGGATTACGACTCGCCGGAAGCATGGCTGGCCGAGTTCAAAGCGACCGAACTGGAAGCAATGAGCATCGAAGAAATTCACGACAGCTTAAACCAAACCTTTGCCCTGAGCCTGAACAAGCTGGATGACAATCAGCGCTGCTTGTACAATGCTTTGGCAATTTTTAGATCTGATGAAGCCATTCCTTTCATTGCGATTAAACGGTTATGGGCTGCGCTCCAAAACATGAAATTGTCTCAAAGCCGCAAGTTGATGCGCCAGTTTGCGGGCAGGGCCTTACTTGAGGTACAAGACAATCAGGTCATACTCCACGATTTACTGCGCGAGTTTATGGCCGATGAACAGGATGAAGCCGAAGTCGCCTCCGTTCACACAGTCCTACTCGATGCCTACCGCCAAACCCAAACCGGCGACGGCTGGTCTACGGCTGATGATGACGGCTATCTTTACGATCATCTGGCCTACCACCTCGACGCCGTTGCCGACCACGTCCCAACCGCCGCTGCTGAACTGAAGCAGCTTTTCGCCGACGATGCCTGGCTTCACGCCCGCGTACCGCAGTCCAGGTATGAGTACGACGGCTACATCGCCGATTTGATACTGGCCTGGACACGGGCGCACGACGAATGTCTCCGGCAAATTGATGCCGGGCAGCCGCCGACGGCGCTGGTCGATTGCGTGCGTTACGCGCTTATCCGTACCAGTCTTAATTCTCTGGCGGCAAATTACGTGCCGGAGTTAGTAGCGCGGGCAGTTGAGGTCGGGTTGTGGACGCCGGAGCGAGCGATGAGTGTTACAGCCAAGATTCCGGGAGTGGAGAAACAAGCAAAGATGTATACTATACTTGCTGCGCAGTTAAGCGGAGATGTGAAAATATCAGCGTTAGTCAAAGCTGTAAAGACGATACGAAAAATAAAACAGGAGAAATATCGGGCCGAAGTTTTGGTCGAACTTATTCCACAGTTAGCGGATGATTCATTAATAGATAGATTAGTAGCAATACGAAAGATTAAAGATGATAGTTTACGAGCGAAGGGGTTAATAGTATTAGCTAGCAAGATGAGAGGAATAGAAAAACATCAACTATTGACGGAATGTCTAAAACTGATACCCAGAATTAACAACAAGGTACAGCAAACAGAGATGTTGGCAGCACTGGCATCTCAGTTTAGAGGTGAAGCCAGACAACTAACACTGTCTCATGCGCTTAAGATAACACGTACTATCGAAAACGAATGGGGGCGTGCTGAAGCATTGGCCTGTTTATCACCGTATTTGGGGGAGACTTTACTAGAAGAACAACTAACATTAGTAAGATCAATTGCGTTTTCTACAGAACTTCGATTAAAAGCATTAACAACAATACTGATTGAGTTGAACGAAACTAAAAAGCAGAATATTCTTCTGGAAGAGTTAGAAATGAACTATGCATTTGGCTTTGAACTATATCAGGCCGGGTTGCAGATCTGGTTATTGAGTGGAGATGACAAAAATAAAATTCTCATAAAGCTGTTAGATGAGCTACAGCGAGCGCATAACTCTGCATATATAGCAAGTATGCTGGTAGTGTTAGCTCCTCACCTAACAGATGCCTCATTGATACAACAAGGACTACAAGCAGTACAACGAATTATGGATTACGAATATCGAGCAGAGGCAATCGAAGCGATGATAAAATATTTGGACGAGGCAAGCAAGCGAAATATACTAACAAAAGAGTTAACAACAGCTCGAACAGTCGATAGATCTAGGCCTTATCAAAAGTGGTTATTAGCAAAATTAGCTTCCCAAATGCCAGAGCAGTTACTGGAGCAAGAACTAGAAGCAGCAAAGGTAATTGGATATGAAGACTATTCTTTGGAAGTGCTGGTTAATATAGAATTTCAATTGAGCGGGACGGAAGTAAGCAAGAAAATGGCGCGAACCGCGCTATCAGTGTCACGAAGATTTGGAAAAAGTCTAGGGATGAGGCTTCCGTATAATCAGGATCCAGGAGTAAATAACGCATTTAATAATATCGCAAATAATCTCCTGAATAGATCTACTGAAAGAATTCAAGAGGAAACGATTTGGCATTTGTGGAACTTACAAATTAAGGAAAGGAAATTTATTTTTCAGACATTATCTATTCAGGACTTATTCGGCCAAATTGTATTGGACCTACAGGAAGAGAAAGCAGCGGAGATTGCGGAGTCTGTAGTGGATATCTGTCAGGAATGGCGCTGGCTGTAACCATTAACAAAAGCCTGAAAAAATCAAGAATAGCTGGTATAATACCAATCAGGAGGGCATTTATTATGAGCCAAGCCGTCATCACTGAAGTTGTGCAAGAAATGGAAAAGCTGCCGGATGATCTACAGCGACAGGTCCTTGAGTTTACCAAACGTCTAACAGCGTCTGTACCGCGCGGCGTACCGGGCAAGAACTTGCTGCACTTCGTCGGAACGATTCCCGCTGATGAATTACAACAGATGCGCCAGGCCATTGAACAAGACTGCGAGCAGATCGATCTAAATGAGTGGTAAATATTTACTCGACACCAATGTAGTCATTGCTCTGTTTGCTGGTGATGTTCAGGTGACCGATAAAATTAAACGGGCTGAGGAAATATTCATTCCTAGTATTGTGATTGGGGAATTGTATTACGGAGCAGAGAAGTCAGGACGAGTTGAAGAAAACTTTGACCGAGTTAATGAATTTGCTGCTGATAATGTAATTCTGAATTGTGACACGGTGACAGGCAGGTGGTACGGATCTGTAAAGAACCAACTACGGCAAAAGGGACGTCCTATTCCCGAAAATGATCTTTGGATTGCGGCGCTTGCCCTCCAACACCAACTCACTTTGGTTAGCCGCGACAGACATTTTAGTGAGGCCGCCAACTTAAAGTTGGAGAGATGGTAAGGCACACAACCCTCAGAATGATTTTATCCGCCTTTGGTATCGAAATGCCAGGCCGTCAAACAGAAGGTGAGTTCTCAGAAGGATAGGATCACATGTGTGATCCTATATGTCAAAGCACAGAAAGGTCGATTTTGCCAAGATCCGTATGGTGCTGCGCGCCAAGGTATATAATCACGCGTGTAATCGTAAGGTATGGGCACTGAAACCGCTGATTTTTCATCCGGAAGTCCATTGGCTGTGGTGCAACCGGTCAACTTTCGTTTCAAAATGACCGTTCAGCGTCTTCATTTTTCTCAGCAACTTCAGCGATCCCAACTTGCCCCCAATAGAAATGCTCCCTCTCCCCATTCCCCTCTTGACGCTCACCTGAAAATCGCCTTTAATGAGAGAGTGGCTTCAGCAGGCTAATGCGCATCCTAATGATGAGTTAGCTTTAGCCATCGTATTGATGGGCTTTGGACCATATCTTGGTCAAGCTTTTCTCAAGAGGCTTTTGGAAATAACAGATGAAGGAAGAAAACCTTAGGCATTGTTAAATCTGGGGGCACATCAACCTTAAGGTTCATCTATACCATTCGGCTAAACTTGGACGTTAGGTTCAAAAACTATGAAAACAGTTATTCGCGATGTTATACTAGGCGATAAAGATACCATCTTTCAAGTCAACCGCGACTCGCTCTCCGGCGTATCGGCCTTCGATGATGAATACTTTGCCACGCTCATGCGGGAATGTGCCTTATTTCGTGGGGTAGTAGTGGGGCAAGCGATCGAAGGGTATGTGTGTGCGCTGTCTCATCAGGCCACCTATGATGGGGAGGAATTTGCGTGGTTTCGCGATCATCTGGCCGATGGCTTTCTGTACATTGATCAGATCGCCATTCGCCGCCGCAGTCGTGGTCAAGGCTTGGGGCGGGCTTTGTATCAAGACATGGAAACGTATGCGCGAGAGAATGGCCTCAGCGCCCTGGCTTGCGAAGTAAACTACGAACCCTTTAATGCCGCGTCGCAAGCCTTTCACCGGCAATTTGGCTTTGCCGAGGTCGTTAGAATGCCTATACGAGGCTTGGTGGTTTCGCTTCTGACCAAACCCCTAATGCTCCGTACTTAGATACGCTCAACTGCAACTCTGATACACGGCAACTTATCACAAACGAACATTTTCAGGAGGAGATTAGGACATTGGGAGATACGGAGATAGATATCGTTTAAAAAATCCCCTAATCCCCCCATCGCTTGATCTCCAATCTCCGAACCACATGTTAATTGATACCTCTGCCACGTCCATATACTCAGGATTCGTACGGTCTGACGCGCCAGACCCTCGATTTTCTCAGGATTCGTACGGTCTGCCGCGCTAGACCATCCATTTTCTCAGGATTCGTATGGTCTGATGCGCCGGAACGTCGATTTTGCGAGAAATCATATGGTCTGACGCACAGAAAGGTTCGATTTCTCGCAAATCGTATAGCAATGAGGTGACGGTTACCTGTTTTTCAAGCTCAGCGCCGTCGTCCGCCGCCCATAGAGCGCCAGCGGTCGGCTAAATTGCTTGACTTTGTTCGGTTGCGGAGTAGGGCTTCGGTCGAAGGTCTGGCCCAGGAGGGAGCCGGTACGTTGTAGTCAAAATCGGGCAGGGTTTTGCGTTCGATTTTGTAGCCCAGCAGATACTCGATGCGGTGGATCATGGCTTCGTCATCGGGCGTGACTAACGTGATAGCGTCACCTTCAGCCTCGGCGCGGGCGGTCCGGCCAATGCGGTGAACGTAGTTCTCCGGGTTTTCGGGCGCATCGTAGTTGATGACGTGGGAGATACCCTCCACATCCAGACCACGGGCGGCGATGTTGGTGGCAACCAGTACCTGATGCTTACCCTTGCGGAAACCCTCAAGCGCGGAGATGCGCTGCCGCTGCCGGAAATCGCCATGGATACAGGCCACGGAAATTTTGGCTTCGATCAGTTTGCGGGTAACAATATCGGCTTCCTGTTTGGTGGCGGTGAAAACCAGCATGCTGTTGATGTCCATGCGATCCAGCAAGGCCAAAAGCAGATCGGTTTTGAGATGTTTGGGAACCGGATAAAGGGCTTGCCGGATGGCTTGCGGCGGTGTGGCGATATCGATTTCGATAATTTGCGGGTCGCGTTGGAACTGGCGGGTTAAATTCATCACTTGGGGAGACATCGTGGCGGAGAAGAGCATCGTTTGGCGCTGCTGGGGCATGCGGCTGACGATTTGTTTGATGTCGGGCAGAAATCCCATGTCGAGCATGCGGTCAGCTTCATCAAGGATGAGAATTTGCAAGTCTTTGAAATTGACATTTCTGCGGCGCATGTGGTCTTGCAACCGGCCCGGCGTGGCGATGATAATATCCGTTCCCCGCCGCAGCTTATCAATTTGCGGGCGCATTCTGGCCCCGCCATAAATGGGGGTGATGTGCAAAGCGGTGCGGTTCGCTAACTTTCTGGCTTCGCCGGTCACCTGGATGACCAGCTCGCGGGTGGGAGCCAAAACAACCACCCTGGGGTTTTTTATTTTGCGCGAGTCGGCTAAAACCTGGTGCAACGCCGGTAGTAGAAATGCTGCCGTTTTGCCGGTTCCGGTTTGGGCGCAACCAATAATGTCGTGTCCCTCCATGGCCGGCGGAATAGCCTGGGCTTGAATAGGTGTTGCCTCCTCATAGCCCATAGCATCAATCGCTTTTTGCAACGATTGGCTTAGATTGAGTTGTGAAAACTTCATAAATCTCCTTACTGGATTATTCTTGGTTGATCAAGAGCTTGTCCTGTTGGAAACTTCGGAAGTCTTTAGAACAATTTTGACAAGCCGCAAAATTGCTGTGGAAGACTTCCGAAGTCTACTATAGTTTGTTTGTGTTTTTAGAAATTAATCGGGTACGTGCCGGAGTCACAAAGCTAGCTTTGTGATTCCCCGATTAATTTATTGATGTACAATTAAACTAAAAACCGCTCCAACGTATGCAATCGGAGCGGTTCACGATGCTTGACCGATTATGTACATCAGTCATTGTACCATTTGAGCGGCTTGATTTCAAGCCTATCACACAATGCCAATGGTGACCGTCACTTGTACAGGCTAAATTAATCTGTTTGCGCTATCCAAATGCTGGTTAATCGACCGACAATACGTGACTGTCACCTGACTTTAAATGTCAATTGACTCTCCGGGAGCCAAAACATGCACTTGCGTGTCGGTTTCGGCCTCAACGCGCTCGGCCCAAGCGTCGGCATCTTGCTCGATGGGTGGCCAACTGTTGTAGTGGCAAGGAACCGCGACTTTGGGCTTAACCAGCTTTACCGCTTCCAAAGCGTCATCCGGCCCCATCGTGAAATTGTCGCCAATCGGCGGCACAAAGAGATCGATACCGGCCCGACCGTATAGCTCCATCTCCAAGAACAGCGCGGTGTCACAGGCAAAATAGAGCTTTTTGCCTTCAGCCGTAATCAGCAGACCGGCCGGGTTGCCGCCGTAGCTGCCGTCGGGCAGGCCGGAGCCGTGGTGGGCAATTGTCAGTTTTAGATGACCAAATTCGTGCGTAAAGCCACCGCCGATATGCTGGGGGTGGACATTCTCGATACCTTGATTTTGCAGCCAACCGATGATTTCAAAGTTCGAGACAACTTTGGCTCCGGTTCGTTTGGCGATGGAGACCAAATCTTCAACGTGATCAAAGTGACCGTGGGAAACGAGAATAACATCGGGGTTGACGGAATCAGCAGCTACGTCTGTCATGGGGTTGCTGGTAAAGAAGGGATCGATCAGAACTGTTGTGCCGCTAATATCCAGCATATGTGTTCCGTGCCCTACAAATGTATACTTAATTGCCATAGTATCCTCCTCGGTGCAATCTGCAAATAACTTCTTTGTTAAGTATCGGTAGTATACCGATAAAGCCAACCGTTGCCAATTTTTTGTAAGCTATCAGCTTTTAGCTGTCAGCATTCAGCATTTTACCTAATCTCACAAGTTTATTATAGAATTGTTAGTGTCTCTAAGTTTTCGCCATAATTTGAGCCTTTGTTTATTGCGTAGTGCGTAATGCGTATTGAGTGCTTTTTTACGTACTACGCAATACGCACTACGTTTTATGAATCGTTGTGGCGAAAAACTAATGACACTAACTAGAATTAGTCGCAATAGGCTAAAGATTATCTTTAGTCTTTAAGCTGACGGCTGAATGCTGATAGCTGACCGCCGAGTTCTACTCTCGACGGCGACGGCGACGGCGGCGACCGTCATCATCACCACCACCGGGTGTTTCGGCCCGATTGGTGGCGATCCAGGCCAGGCAGTTTTCATCGTGGCCCATCATCACGTCGGCGACCATAATCGATTGCTTGATCTCGTGCTCGATGGGGTTGGTGATGGCCGAGGTTAGCCCGTTGGCGATCATCATCGCTAAAAAGTTGCCGTTGAGCGGCCCGCGATTGGGCAGACCGAACGACACGTTACTGGCTCCACAACAAGAGTTGACGCCTAACTCCTCACGCAAGCGACGTAAAATGGCAAAAACTTGCCGACCCGCATAGCGCATGGCCCCAATCGGCATCACCAGCGGATCGATGATGACATCTTCTTTGGGGATGCCGTAATCCATAGCTCGCTCGACAATTTTCTTGGCGACGGCAAAGCGTACGTCGGGGTCTTCTGAAATGCCGGTTTCATCGTTAGAAATGCCGATGACCGCCGCCCCATATTTTTTAACCAGCGGCAGCACCACCTCCAAACGCTCCTCTTCGCCCGTTACCGAGTTGAGTAAGGCCTTGCCTTCATACGCTTCCAGTCCGCTCTCTAAGGCGGCTACAATGGACGAGTCAATCGACAGCGGCACGTCGGTGATGCTTTGCACCAGTTTGACCGTTTCGGCCAAAATAGCCGGTTCATCGGCCAGCGGAATTCCGGCGTTCACATCGAGCATATGGGCCCCGGCTTCGACTTGGGCCTGGGTATCTTTGATGACGCGATCAAAGTTGCCCGCCGCCATCTCTGCTGCCAGCAATTTGCGTCCGGTCGGATTGATCCGCTCACCAATAATTGTAAATGGCCGATCTGGCCCGATGACCACTGTTTTCGTTTTTGAACTAATAACTGTTTCCAAAATAACCTCCGTAGTAAACTTTTATGATCGTGACGGATACTGTCTATAGTTAAAAAGGGAGTAAGGAGTAGGGAGTAGGGGATCAAAAAGATTATTTCCTACTTCCTACTCCTTACTCCCTACTTCTTAATCGTTTGGGGCATCAGACTCCGTTGACGGGATGTGTCCGTCGCGGACGCGCATTATTGACCGGCCCGCCGATACGCGGACGGGGCAGCAAGCCCGCTTCGGAGATGATTTCAGCCACTAACTCTTCCTGGCGATAGGCCATAACGTGAACGCCCGATACGCCTTCGATTTCGCGCACTTGCTGGATAATCTCGACGCAAATGCGTTTGCCTTCTTCGACCTTTTTTTCTTTGGGCGTTTTGCGCAGTCGTTCGACGATGGCATCGGGGATGTGGACGCCGGGGACTTTGGTGCGCATGAATTCGGCGGTTTTTTCGGAGCGCAGAGGGCCAACACCCACCAGGAAAAAGGCTTTTTCGTGCAGCCCTAAATCGCGCACTTTCTGCATAAATTGGCGAAAGCGCGGCACATCGAAGCAGTATTGGCTTTGAATGAAGTCGGCTCCGGCCTCAATTTTCTTCGCCAGGCGATAGGGTCGCCAATCGAAAGGCGGCACAAACGGGTTCGAGGCCGCGCCTAAAAAGAGACGCGGCGGTGTGGTGAGCTTGCGCCCGCTGAGAAACTTCCCTTCGTCGCGCATAATCTTGATCGTGCGTAGAAGCTGGATCGAGTCGAAATCGAACACCCGCTTGGCCTGGGGCTGGTCGCCGGCGGTGACGTCATCGCCGGTGAGGCACAGCACGTTGGAGACGCCCATCGCCGCTGCGCCCAACACATCGCCCTGAATCGCGATGCGGTTGCGGTCGCGGCAGGATACCTGAAAGATCGGCGCATAGCCGGCTCGCGTCAGCAGGGCGCAGATCGCCACGCTCGACATATGGCAGTGCGCCCCAGAGCCGTCGGTGGCGTTGATACCGTCGCACACTTCAGACAGCACCAGCGCGGCTTGATAGACCTCGTCGGGATCGGCGCTGTCGGGTGGGTTCAGCTCCGCCGTTACGGCAAATCGACCCGAGCGTAAAACACGTTCTAAGCGGCCATCGGATTTATATTCGCTGTTCATGGCTCCCCCAAGGGATTTGATACGTGAGAGTAAAGTTTGCTTTTGTAAGCTTTTAGCTATCAGCTTTCAGCGGTCAGCTTTTTTCTTTGTCGTCCGATACAGAGCTGGTAAGAATTCACTAGCTTTCAAATCAAAACTGAAGGCTGAAAGCTGATAGCTGACCGCTAATCACTTTTCAGCTAAAGGGATAATGTCCATCTGCGGCCAGGCTTTGGGAACGGCTTTGTCTTGTCCGGTGAGCATGTTAATCCAGGCTGATGATCCTTCTAATTGGCGATTGACCGGCGGTTGGATGTTGAGCAACTCGTCGCCGTAAACCGTCATATCGAGGGAGCGGTTGTAGGCTTGCACCCAGACACACGGCATCTCCGGTTTTACTTCGCAGTGACCGTTGGCTCGCACGCCGCCACACGGCCCGTTGCGCAGATTTTTAGGGCAAGACATCGAGCAGGTCATGCCGGTTGAGTGCAAAATACATTGGCCGCACATATGGCAATCGAACACAACCCGCTTGGCGAAATCTTCCGGCCCGCGCAACCAGCCATCAACGCGGTCGTAACCAATCCGGGCGATGAGCGGATCGAGTTTTTTGAATAGGTGGTAGGTAAGCTGGTAGGTGCGCTCTAAGAAATGAGGATACCTTTGTAATTGCTGCCCAAACTTCATCGTTTATTCCTTCTGCTATAAAAATGGGAGGCAAAGCGCTTCTCATTTTCGTGCAAAGAGCTGACTATTACGGCTTTATGACTCGCGTACGTGCGCGTCGGCGGCGACGACCGTTACTCTCAGAACTATCGTCGTCGGCGTGCACTGCGGGTAGAATGTCTGCCAAATGGGGGAAGGCATCCTTATGATTTGGAATATGGATGGCATTGACGAATTCGGTTTGAAAGTCGGGATCGACCGCCGTTTCGATGTAGTGAGTCCATGTGGCTATGCGTTGGGCCTCGATGCGCTTGTCGCGATTGAGCAAGGCGATGCGTGCTCCATCACCGGCGGCGTTGCCCACGGCATAAACCTTATCCAGAGCGCAGTCGGGAATAAGGCCCAGAATCATCGCATATTTGGGGTCGATGTAGCTGCCGAAAGCTCCGGCCAACAAGATGCGGTCGAGCGTGGTGATACCGGCCTGGTTCATCAGCAGTTTGGCTCCGGCGTAGAGGGCGGCTTTGGCTAATTGAATATTGCGCACGTCATTTTGGGTTACCAGAATGGGTTTCTCGGTGGCGGTTTCCTGGGCTGTTGCCAAAATGTAGGCTCCGGCGCGGTCTTCCCAAATAATGCGGTCGCTTTCGCAGCGCTCGTTGAAGCGGCCATCGGGCCAGAGAATACCGGCTACAAACATTTCGGCTACGGCCTCGATAATGCCGGAGCCACAGATGCCGATAGCCAAATGATTAGGTTGAAGTTCCGGCGGCACGTTCGCCCCGCGCTGCCATTCATTCGACCAGCGCTCATCGCCGATGACTTTGAAGCGGGCAATTTTGGTGACCGGATCGATGCGCACACGCTCGATGGCACCGGGGGTCGCTCGCACGCCGTAAGCAATCTGCGCACCCTCAAAGGCCGGGCCGGTGGGGCTGGACGCACTGTAGAGCCAACTGCGGTTACCCAGTACAATTTCGGCATTGGTGCCGACATCGACAATAAGAACATGTTCATCTTGCTGGTACGGCTCTTCGGCAATGAGAACGGCCACGTTATCGGCTCCAACATGGCCGGCTTGAGCGGGCAGAACGTGAACATAGGCCCCCGGATGCAGCCGCAGGTTTAATTCGCGGGCTTTGATATCCATCGCGTCGCGGTTGGCTAAGGCAAAGGGTGCGCCGCCCAACTCGGTTGGACTAATGCCCAGTAAAATGTGAGTCATCGTCGTGTTGCCGACCATCACGGCTTCGTGAATGTCGCGTGCTCGCAAGTTGGCCTGGCGGGCCATAGATGAGGCTAGCCGGTTTAGCGTGTCGATGATGGCGTTGTGCATCTTCTCCAGGCCGTCGGTGTGCATCATCGCGTACGAAACGCGGCTCATCAAATCTTCGCCGTAGGTGACCTGGGGGTTCATAAGGGAGTCGGTCGCCAAAATTTCGCCGGTGCGCAAATCGCACAGGAAACCGGCTACGGTTGTACTGCCGATGTCGACAGCCAGGCCGTAGATGCCTTCTTCGTAGCCGGGCTGCACATCGATCACTTCCTGATCGTGCCACAGCGTGACCGTAACCGCCCATTTGCCTTGGCGCAGTACGGGCTGCAAACGGCGTAGCACCGGCAGATCGACCTGCAGATGATGCAGTTGCCATTGGTCGGCCAGGGCGCTTTGCAAACGGCCCCAATCACCGCGATGTTCGCCGAGTTGGGCTTGTTCAACTTCGACATACACTTTACGGATGGCGGGTTTGATTTCGATAACCCGTTCGGTGGCTGATTTGCGGATGATTTGTTTTTGGGCGCGGCTTTCTTCGGGGACGGTAACGAGGACATCACCGTGGAGGCAGGCTGTGCAGGCAAGGCGGTAATCTTCGCTGTGGAGGCGTTTGAGCAGCGCTTTTTCTTCCGAACTGGCCGGGGAGAGATGGCCGTGGCTGGAGGTGATGCCGTGTTTGTGAAAAACACCGTCTTCGACCTGAACTTTACATTTACCGCACGTTAAGCGGCCCCCGCAAATGCTTTCTATTTCTACACCCAGTTGGCGGGCGGCGTCCAGAAGGGATTGGCCGGCGGGTATCTGACCACGACGACCGGAAGGCATAAAAATTACGGTTGTTTCCTGAATGTCAGAGTGTTTATGATGATTGTTATTGTTCGACATCGCCTTGGATTAGGTTACACCAGTTTGAACATAATAGCTTGAATTTCGTCCTGAAAACTTTTTACATGCATTTTTGATAAGCGTTCGGCCTGATCAGCATCGTGTGCTTTTAGGGCCTCTAAAATAGCGGCGTGTTCTAAGATGGCACTGCGCATATCGCCCACCTGTGCCAGAGCATAATACCACAATCGCAGACTGAGC
>JAGRBZ010000205.1 GCA_020433805.1 Anaerolineae bacterium | reverse complement strand
CAAATTGGCTGCATAACCTACTTATTTCTACCTCTGCCGTCGGCTTTAACCTCAACCACAGAAAATACTAGAATTAGTAACTTGTCTTTGGCGGCGTCATCTTTTTGGCTATAGCTTATGAATATCGATGGCTGGGACATGAGACGGTTTCTAATATCCGGTTAAATATTCGGTCAAGGTTTAAGTCAAGGATTTTATGGAAAGTGTCTATAAAGTATAGATGAAACTGCGCGTGTTTAAAAGTTAAGCAGCCGGTATTTTTGGGCCACGTAGGAGAGATTGACTACTGCTGTTTTCGCTCCCGTTTTTGGCCCGTGGTATACTTGCCCCGTTTGCGCCGGAAGAAAGGCGAAGGCAAAGGCTGAGGCTAAGGGAGTAAGGAGTAGGGGATACCCTTATTTTCTACTTCATACTTCATAATTCATACTTCATAATTCCTAAAAGGGATACGCATGACCAATCCAACGGACACTCAATCACGCACTAATAAGCTAACCATCGCGCTTGTTGTGGCTCTTATCGCCGCACTGGCGGCGGGAGCCTATGCGATTTATCTCTATCAGCAGTCGGTCGTTCAAGTTGAACAGGCGACATTGGCTCAGGCTACGGCTGCCGCCGAACGCGACGCGGCTGCAACCGCTCAGGCGGCGGTCGATGCGGCACAGGTGAGCCAGGCCGAGGCCCGGGCTACGGCCGATGCGGCGCTGGAAGAGGCGCTGCTGGCGAAGGCCACCGCCCAGGCCATCGAGGCCGAGCTGGCCGAACAGGAAGCGGCCAACGTACCGGAGGAGATCGCCATTCAGCGCGGACTGGCCGAGTCGCGCCGGTTGGCGGCCGCAGCCCAAAGCCAACTGGCCGATCCACAGTTGGCTTTGATCTTGGCGATGGAAGCCGTTTCGGCAACTTACACGCTCGATCAAACAACCAGCCGGGAGGCCGAGGAGGTGCTGCACGAAGCCGTACAGGCCAATCGAGCACGTTACCAACTGTCGAACGGGCACACCGCTGCCGTTAACGATGCCGCTTTCAGTCCCGACGGCGAAACCATCGCCACCGCCGGCGACGACGGCACCGCCAAAATCTGGGACGCCGCCACCGGCCTGGAACGGCTGACGCTCTCCGGCCACGCCGCCGAAATCTACAGTCTCAATTTTAGCCCGGACGGAACGCAGTTGGTGACGGCCGGCTTCGACCAAAGCGCTAAAGTTTGGGATGTTGAAAGCGGCCAGGAACAGCTAACGCTGGAAGGTCATAGCGATTGGGTTGTGGGTGCGGTCTTTAGCCCCGATGGCACGCAAATTGCGACCGGCAGTCAGGACGGCACGGCCATCATCTGGAATGCCGAGTTGGGCGGGATTGTGCTGACGCTTGAAGAACACACCGGGCCGGTCAATCGGCTGGCCTTCGACGCTACCGGCGAGCGACTGGCTACAACCAGTGATGATGAAACCGCCATTATCTGGGATGTCGAGTCGGGCGAAGCGCTGTTAACGCTGGCAGGCCACGATGCGGCCGTCTACAGTGTGGCCTTCGATCCGAGCGGCGACCAGATTGCCACCGCCGGTCTTGATGGAACGGTCATCCTGTGGGACAGCGAGTCGGGCGAGGCGTTGGACACCTTTGATGCGCACGAGGCCTGGACGACCGACGTTAGCTTTAGCCCCGACGGGAGCCAACTGGCGGCGGCAGGCCGTGATGGTACAACCATAGTGTGGGACATCGAAACGGACGAGGCCGTGACGCTGTTTGGCCATATCGAGTCGGTGCAGAGCGTGACCTTTAGCCCCGACGGCGAAGCCCTGGTAACCGCCGGCGTGGACGGCACGGCCAAAGTATGGAACACCGCCGGTGAACTGCAACGCTCGCTGTCCGGCCATACCGGTCCGGTCTATGGGGTGGCCTTTAGCCCCGGCGATAACCGGCTGGCATCCAGCAGCGCCGACGGCACCGTTCGGCTGTGGGATGTCTCGCCGGTGGTGGATCGGGGGGCTGTGGCCGGTTCCCAGGTACAAATGCTGGTGGGGCACAAGGGGCCGGTGTATGACGTTGCCTTTAATAGCGCCGGCAATCGGGTCGCAACCGCCGGTGATGATGATACCATTAAACTGTGGAATGTGGTGTCCGGGCGGGCGCTGCAAACGCTGGAGGGTCACGATGGTGCCGTCTACAGCGTAGCCTTTGCTCCCGATGGCCGCTTGGTTTCGGGCAGCGCGGACGGCACGTCCATCATCTGGGACACGACCTCTAATGAAGCCGAGCAGACGCTGACCGGCCACGAGGAAGCGGTCAATGCGGCCGTTTTTAATGGCGACGGCTCGCAGGTGGCCACGGCGGGGGCTGACACTACCGTCCGCATTTGGGATGTTGAGGAGGGTCAAGAACTGCTGACGTACCTGGGGCATAGTGCTCCGGTGATGAGTGTGGCTTTTAGCCCGGATGGTGCCTACGTGGCCTCCGGCGACGCGGACGGTTTGATTATCGTCTGGGAGGCCGAGTCGGGGCAAGAGGTGATCGCTTTCGAGAGTGACGCGGGGGGTGTAGCCCATCTGGCTTTTGCGCCGGAAGGGCTGCGCATAGCCACCACCAATGCCGATGGAACAACCATCGTTTGGAATCGGGGCAGTGGACAGCGGCTGTTGACGTTACCCGGTCAAAGCGGCCCGCTATCCGGGGTGGCCTTCAACAGCGCCGGAACATCCCTGGCAACCGGCAGCGAGAGCGGTCAGCCGCAAGTCTGGGCCGTTGGTGCCGATGAAAAGCGCACTCTCATGGGCCATGTCGGCAGTCTACTCGACTTGACCTACCGTACTGCTGATGATCGCCTCGCCACAGTCAGCAGCGATGGTATAGCCATGCTTTGGGATGCGGCTAGTGGTCAGCAACTGGCTTCTTTTGGCACGCTAACCGAGCCGGTGACCAGCGTCGCCTTTAATCCTGACAGCGATCATCTGTTGACCGGCAGTCGCGACGGCAGCGCTACGCTGTGGGAGATTTCCTCCGGCGATGAACTGACCACTTTCGAAGGCCACGCCGAACCGCTAACCGATGTTGCCGTCAGCCCCGCCGGCGATGTCATCGCCACCGCCGGCCGCGACCAAACGATTATCCTATGGCAGACCGACTCAGGCGAAGAAATCGAAACGCTAACCGGCCATGAGGGCGTGGTAACGGCCGTTACCTTTAGCCCGGACGGTGATTTCATCGCCACCGCCAGTGAGGATCGCACGGCCAGGGTCTGGGAGGCCCAAAGCGGGGAGGCGTTGCTCGTTCTGGCCGGTCACACCAGTTGGGTTCACGATATTGTTTATAGCCCGGACGGTGATACGATAGCCACCGCCGGTGAAGACGGCAGCATAAAGCTGTGGGATGCCCAAAGTGGCGAAGCGCAGATGACGCTAAGCAGCCCTGGCCCCGTTTACGGAGTCGCCTTCAACAGCGACGGTAGCCATCTGGCCGCTGCCGGAGCCGGCGGTGAAGTTACGCTGTGGGCGGTCGAGACAGGCCAACAGATTTTGGCGCTGACGACACCGTCCGTGGCCGTAGACCTCGCTTATCAGGCCGATGATCAATCTCTGGTGGTAGCCGGCGCGGACGGCATCGCCCGCATCTACACGCTCGACGTGGGCGAATTGCTCGATATCGCTCGGCAGCGGGTCTGGCGAACGCTCACCCCGGAGGAGTGTGGTCACTATTTTGATGCGCAGCAGTGCGCATCGCGTTAGGATCATCAGTTTTTCGCCACGAACCCATGCCCGTTTGTCATCTGGCCGGGATAACTTGATACTGCTCGTGATGGCTCCGGATCACGATTTCATCGCCTTCTTTGTATGGGTCCAGCAGAAGAAGAAACTGCTCACGATGACGCTCATCGAAATGATCGGCGAACATAAAGTTCAACATATGCAGCCGGTTCTGCTCCGAGTCGGCAAATCGCACGGTGTAATCGATACGCTGTTTGTGATAAGGATAGGGCAGCCGGTCGAGGACTTTCTCCAGAACTTCGGCGGTGTGATAAGGCAGCGATTTGCCAAGCAGCGGATAACTTGATGTCCATATTTGGGCCAATGCGTTGTCGCTCCCGGCCATGGCAATAAGAAAGCGACCGGATGGTTTTAGGCTCCGAATAATCTGTTCAACGACGCCGGGCAGATCCGGCACGTAGTAGAGTACGTGATTGGCTAAGGCCAGATCGTACGACTGAAAGGCGTGTCTGGAAAGCGTTGCCCAGGCATCGATGGTGTAGGCCGTAAAGCGCTGCAGGCGTATTCGAGCCTCTTGTCGATAGATCGCAACCGGTTCTACGAGCGATATATGCAGGTTCTCAGGCGAAGCTTGCAGCCTTGCGAAGAGCTGGCTGGTGAAATTGCCGGAGCCACACCCAAAATCTAGCCAATGCAGCGTAGCCTTTGTTTGAAGCTGTCGCCTTAGAAAGGGCAGATAGCCTTCCATATCGGCGTGCGCTTCTGTAGAATGCGCCTCAAAGAAGGCATAGTCAGCGTGGATAGGAGAAAAATCTTTTGTCGTCACAAAGGTATCCTTTCAAGTATTGCATCGTTTCGATTCTTGGCACTGGGTCCATGCGATGGGGAAGTGTTTTAACCACGAATTACACCAATGTACACGAATACAATAATAAAATTGGTGAAAATTTGTGCAATTCGTGGTTGATTTTATCTCTTCGTACGCAATCCCATCTTGCGAATCCAGTGTGTAATTCTTTGAGCTGAATAATAGTTCGGCGGAGTTTGCGATTGTTAGTGTCTCTAAGTTTTCGCCATAATTTGAGCCTTTGTTTATTGCGTAGTGCGTAATGCGTATTGAGTGCTTTTTTACGTACTACGCAATACGCACTACGTTTTATGAATCGTTGTGGCGAAAAACTAATGACACTAACCGATTTCTACATTTTAGATTGGGGCCATTATCCCTGTGGCCGGTAACCCCAGGCTTGAACTACACGCGGCAGGCTAAGCACCGTGTTTGGATTATAAGCAAAGGTGTACAATGCTGAAACAATTTCCTCGATCTCCTGCTCGGCGGCCAATTCGTGAATTAAAACGGAATTGCGAATGTAATCCATGGTGAGCGGGGCCATAATCTTGGCCTCACCTTGCCGTGCCGCCGGCTGAACCACATTCATTTGCACGTTCTCGAGATGGGTTTCAGCCAGGAGGCCGGGCAGACGTAGCCCAATGTTTGGGTCGGCCCCGGCTCGATGAACAACCTCGCTATAGAGTTCAACATAGCGATTAAACGCGGCCGAGGCCGGGTAACAAAAGTGGCCGGTAAAGTCAATATCTTCAAAAACCATAATTCCGCCGGGACGCAAGGCTTGGGCCATGTGGGCTAAAACCGAGGCCGGATCTTGTAGATGGGTCAATATGAAACGACCATAGATCATATCAAATTTAGTCTCTGCTTGCCAGGTTGTAATATCTGAAAGCGCAAAGGAAATATTATCCAAATTCTGGGCCTCAGCTTCGCATCTGGCCATCGCCAGTTTTTCCTCGTCCATATCGAGGCCAAGAATCATTCCCGTAGAGCCAACCCAACGCGCCAAGTCAAAGCTTACATCACCGCCACCGCAGCCTAAGTCCAGACAAGAGGAACCTTTCTCAAGCCCAATTTGCTCAAATAGATGACGGGTTGTTGGCTGCATAACACGTGCCAAGATACGTAGACGCTCTCGACCTGGCACACCCCCTCTTATCACATAGTGCTCATTCATTTTCATGGCTGTCCTCTTTCTGGCATTAACCGAATTTTTGCGAAGGTGTTCACGCCCGTGCTTGTTCGGTTGTTAGGTCGGGCAGGGGGTAATGTGTCTCTGTTCGCTGAGCATAGGCCTGAAGTTGGGCATCATTGAAAGTCAGCGCCAAATCGCCCAACAGCAGCCATGACAGACCGACACCGGCTCCAATCCAATCGCCCACCAGCAGCTTTTTGCCAATGAATTCAAGGCGCAACGGGGCTTTGATGAGGGTGCTGGTGATAAAAGGCCGTTCGTTGATAAAGCGACCCAGGTTCGGGTAGAGGCTGATGACCGCATCGACTATTTTGCAATACCAGCCCAGGCTCCAGGTGGCTACTCGCCCGTGGATTTCGGCGTTCAGTGGAACGGTACCAGATACCGACTGTTGTTCATCGAGCCAGCTTTTAAGCACGCATCGCCCGCCACGGGCCGTTTCCAGAGAGGCCAAAACCACCGATAGTCCGGTCCAGACGTATCCGGCGACCGTGAGAAAAACACCGCCAAACGCTAAGGCAATACCACCGTAGAAAAGTAGGTGGGGACGTAATTTGGGATCAAATCGCCAGATGAATGCCGAGCCAAGCAGTAAGGACAGCGCCGCCAAGGTCTCGGCATTGAGGCCATAGCCCGGTCCGTCAGAGAACCAAAGCTGTTGGGCTACCAATACCAAGTTAGCAACTTCATAACCAAAAAATTGAATTTTGTTGTGATGTTTGGCAAAATATTGAAGCATGATTGCTGAGTCCTTTCTACTCTCTTATTTAGTACTACAGCGAGACTTCGGTCTGAGAAACCAGGGTTTTAACTTCAGTACTAAAAATATGGGCTTGTGTGAGCCGTTTTGGCGCAAAATTGATCGAATTGACCGAAAACCCTGGTTTCTTTCCCAGGCTTATGTCAAAATTTCGCAGTAGTATTAGGCTGCCGCCGGTTTAGGCGTCGCCTTTCTTTAATCGTACGAAAATAGAATTTGTTTTACTCATTTCGATGTTTTCTATTCTAGCAGATACAAAGAGAGCTGTCTGTCCCACGATTGAGACAGCTTTGTCATGCAATTAGGACAAAAACCGGCTACATCTATCATCTATTGCTGCGGAGTAAGATTATGCTGCCTCCGCGCTTGCGAACCATCTGGGTTTATTTGTATAGTAAACCATATCCGGTGCTGAGGCATCCTGTCTCATAACCGGGCGCAAGGCCCAGGCGGCTGTTTCTTGCAGAACCGTATCAGATTTTTTGGCGGCCTCTGCAATGTCTTCCTGAAGTTCCCGGTTTGATGTAAGGCCCAGTTTGCCCGCTGCATAGATAGCACATGCCTGCAACCACGACTCATTCCATAACCCTGTGCCATTGTCAATAATTTCCGCCAACCAGACTTCACGCTCGTGGCAGGGCGGTTTGAGATTTTGAGGCAGCCGCTGCAGACGTTCGGTGGTCGTCAAGTTCGGCTCTATTAAGGGGAACAAGAACGCTTTGTCCTCTTTCGATAAAGTGATATCCAGCATCTCGAAAGCCAGTGCCTGCACATTTTTTGACCCGTGGCTCAACTGCTCTTCGCCACGCAGCATTGCTCGACTGTCATAGAGGAGAGATAGGAGGTAAAACAGCCGGCGTCTGACCCGATAGACCTCGTCTTGCAGCGCCTGCTGCAGGGTGGAGACAGCCTCCTCTGTTCCACAATCCCGCTGCACTGCCAATAAAGTGGCAGCGTACCTTGCCTGCTGCTGCAAGCATTGATCAATAAGTGGTCGATCGGCGGTTTCGGCCTGGAAACCGCAGGAATTGAGAGCTACGATAATCTGTTCCTGAACTTCGCGATGGGGATGCAGTAAATGCTGCCGCAACAGAGCGATGGTCTCAGCCCCACCAATTTGCCCGCAGACCCGCACCAGCCGCTTGGTATCGTTGATACTGTGTCCGGTTTCGCCGTTGAGGGCGGCAGCGACCATAGGCAAAATAGCCGGGCCATAGGCCAGCAAGGCATGAAGAGCAGCCGAACGCGTCGCTACAGGGTGTAGATTGTTGATAATAAAGGGCAGCAAGGATGGGTGCTGTACCTGAGCCGCAGCTTCCAGAGCAGCCAGCCGCACTGATTTATCCTCGTCTTGCAGCAACGTGAGCAGCGGTTCGTAAAAATCTTGCCGCTGCACCGAACCGATGACCTGCGCGGCTAACTTTCTGTCTGCCGCCGATAGCTCTTGCTGGGCTTCAGCCAGATAGGGTGCGGCGGCAATGATGCCGGAAATACCACCGTAGCGCAGCAAGCCCACCAGAGCACCCCGTTTGACATCTGCTTCCGTCTGGTCGAGATAAGGGCAAACTTGATAGACAGCTTTCGCTTCGGTGAGGGCGCATAAGGCTTGCAAGGCCGCGCCCCGCACAGCCGCCGTTGTATCAGGATAGGCTATTAAGGCCCGCACCACGGACAAGGCGGCCATTATTTTGTGCCGCTCGATGCGATGCAGCGCTTCAATTTGTATCTCCGGCTGGGTATGATTGGCTAGCGTTAGCACATGGTCGGAAAGTGAAGGGTGAGCCGCTGTTTCCAACATATTTAATGCTATCCGCACCTCGTTGACCTTATCGCTCTTTAAAAGCTGGTTGACGGCCGATAAGCTGACCTCATCGGTTAAGGTCAATGTCACATCCTTCAAAGCACGTCGTTTGATGGTTTTTAGTAGGGTCGCGGCGTAGTGTCGGTAAACGGCGAGACTGTTAAATGACCACACCACCACCAGCAAAAAAGTAAACAGAGCCACGTGGAAGAAGCCCAAGCCGGGAAAAGCGTTGAATAGCAGGAGGACCAGCCCCACAACGCCCAGGGCCAACTGCGGCGCAATCCCTTCAGCCGCCGTTTGGGTCAGGGTACTTTCCCGGGTCGGTAAAGCTTGATACGTTGCATTGACTGAGGTACGCGTCGCAGCGTCGGTGAGGGTAACAACCATAATGCGCGACAGGATAACCAGAACAAAAACGGTGGTACTGTTGATGCCAAATATGGGCGCAACAACCACGATGAGGCCAAAGTTAACGGCCAAAAAGAGGGGGTTGGCTAAAAGGCCCGCCTTTAGACCAAAGCGGCGCAAGAAAAAGGCGGCGATGACCAGCAAGAAAAACAGGTCTGCAATATTGAGAATGCTGTAGAAAGTGCTGAAAAAGTGGGCCGTATCGACCTCGGTGGTGTAGCGCATTTCGGTCTGGGCCAGTAACAGATAATCCGTAAACTTCGATACCATGGCCATCAGCAGTTGATATAGAAATATCCAGCGAAAGAAAGGTTTGCGGAAAAGCTGCCACAGTGACAACTTGGCCGATTTGTCGGTTTGGCTGCGCACCTGTTGTGGTTCCAGTTGAAAGATGTCAGAAAATTGTCGACCTACTTGCCCAATTAAAATAGCGATGATGAGTGAAGCCAGCGCCATCACAAGAATAACGTTTTCGATGGCACCGAGAAGATTGATAAAGAAGGGCATAACAAGCCCCCCGGCGATGAAGCCGACCACAAAGCCCGTAACAATGTGGGGGAACAGCTGCTTAATTTGGCGAACATCGAATAACCGTCTTGCCTGCCAACCCAGAATGACAAAACTCATCCGCAGCACCAGCGGGTAGGCGCTGATGAGGGCAAAAGAAACCCAAGCTGCTTGAGTACCGGTACGGGCCAACCAGGTTGCCATAAAAAGGAGGATAAAACCGGCCATCGTCATAAGTGCCACTGTCGGCAAGGTCCAGATGCTTTGTGCTCGGGCCGTTCCATAGGAAAGCAGTGTCCCCAATACGGCCACGGCAAAGTAAACATACGGCAACGAGGCAGAGCCAAAATCGCTTAAAAATAACGTATTGCCGATAATGACCACCAAGGCTACCAAAACACCAAAGGTAAAAGATTGCCCCAGCATCAACAGCAGACGGGTGCGCAGATTTTGATTATTGTCCGAGAAAGTCAGCAACATGTTCATCATCAAACCCCTTTGGCCGCCATCATGTAGTGCACTTGGTTCCGTATACGTTGGCACAAAGTTCGAACGACGCCGGCGGCAATTTCCGGGCGGTCGGCCATAACTTCATCAAAGGGTTCTTTGGTAAGGCGCAATAAAAAGGTATCTTCAAGCGTAGTGACCGAAGCCGAGCGGGGTTCCGGGTCTAGCACGGCCAGTTCACCCACAATTTGACCCGCCTCGATAATGGCGATGTCTTGGCCCTGGCTGTGGACACGCACCCGACCGTCGACCACAATGTAGAGGCAGTCTTCAATCGCGTCTTCCTTTATAAACGTTTCACCCGCTTCGAGTTCTACTTCTTCCATGATTTCTGCTACGGAAGCCAGAACATAACCGGGGATATCCTTAAACATAGGAATACTGCTTAATATCGCTACTTTCTCTACCGTGAGTAACATAAGTGACCTCTTTCCGCATGAACAGGTTGTGTGGGACAGTTGAATTTGATGTTTGACTGTACCTCAAAATGATAACAAATTTCATTACCGTTGTCTGTCCCACAATTTGAGCAGTTTTGTCATAAAATCAGGACAAAATAGCCGAATAGGTGCTCAAAGCAATCAAAAAGTCTCTGACCCATATCGGTCAGAGACTTTGATTAGTGATGGTTACCTTACCCTGGAGGTGTTATCCTCCTGCCGTTGTTGAAGCGAACGGGCCACGCAGGAACGTGCGCTCGCTGCCGGAATGATCCTATGGTTCAGCCTGTTCCTGCTTGTGGTCGGCCATCCAGGTGATGTAGGCTAAAATGGTGTCGATCTCTTCATCAGATAGCTTCTCTCCCATGGGCGGCATTTTGCTCCCGGCGCGGAAGCTGGTGGGATCTTTGATAAAGGCCATCAGCGTCTCTTGGTCGCGGTATTCGGTGATGTTTTGCGGAATATTCAACTCCGGTCCCTCGACCCCACCTTGCAGATTGATCGAGTGGCATTTAAGGCAGGTCTCGGTAAAAAGCTTAAAGCCTTCGTGCTCGGTCGTGGTCTCTTCAATCTCGGGGGGATAGAGCCGGTCGTAGGTGGTCGCAAAGTCGATCATCTCAATGTTTGTTAGCTGATAAGGCCAGGGCCATGCGTTCCAGGAAAATGTTTCTGCCGATGCTTCTTCGGCTGCCGCCCAGACCAGATAGAAGGGGGCCGGAACCATTTCAGCCTTGCCTCGGGTAAAGGGTTCCCAGCCGTCCTCTGTCTCCATATCCCGAAACGCGACCAGACCCCGGGCCGTTGCCTGCTGCATCTGCTCGCGGTCAAGGCGTGTCTCGTAGCCGTCGGCAGCGCGGAAGAGGATCATATCGCCCTCAGCATCTAAGAGCTTGGTGTAGCTCAACAGATCATCTAGCCAGAAGCCTTCGTAAGTTTTAGCCTGCTCGTAGACCGGATCGTCAACGGTGAGCGTAGCCGTGGGCAGGGCCGCTTTGAGTTCAGCCAGCGTGAAGGCTTGGGTGCCGGTTGTGGTTACAAACGTTAGGGTGTCATCTGCGGGAGCCGCGGCATCGGCTGAGTCATCGGCTGAGGCGTTCTCAGGGGACAGGGCCGTGGTGGGCGCGACACAGCCCACTACGGATAAAGCCGTGAGCAGAATGAATATGATTGTTGCTGTTGCGTTTTTCATGACTGTTCCTTTCTTCATTAAAAGCAAGTTGTTACTCTGTTAGACTGTCGGATTTAGTTTTACCTCGGCCAGCAGCGCGGTGCAGGCACTGTCGGCATCGGCGTAAATGGGAACTATCTGGTCGATGCCTGCCGTTCTAAGGGCTTGTTCAACCGGCGGTGTCGGCTGCAACAAGCCCATTTTTTCGCCGCGCCTGAAGAGAGCGCTGGCTTCCTTTACCAGCATTTGCATACCGATAGAGGCAATGAAATCAACCCCGGACATATCAATCAGCACGGCAGATTTTTCGGTGGCGGCAAAGATAGTAAATGTATTCGCTACTTGAGCCGTGCCCTCCAAATCCAGTCGGCCAACAAGGTTTATGCGTTTTACGCCAATTTCCAGGGTGTTCATTTCTATATTCATAGTAACCTCCCCAATGTGATGAGGTTGATAGAAAACGGTGATTACCTACAAAATTAGCCTTTAGATGATGCTTTGCCTTTGTTCGGATAGCCTATAGCCAAGCGCGCTAGTTGCAGCGATCTTCGTTAGTAGCGTTTTCGTTGCTGTCGAAGAAACCGGCACAGGCATAGACGTCCGCATCACTGGCGGCGGCGCTGTTATTGTCACCAAAGGAGGCCTCAGCTTGAGCACCATCAGCGCCGGCGGTAGCGCTGTTGTTGTTACCAAAGCTGGCCTGAGCATTGGCATCATCACCGGTGGCAGAGGCGCTGTTGACGTTGCCATTGACGGCCCAGGCCAAGGCGTTAAGCCCGTCGGCGGTAGCGCTGTTGTAGTCACCTTCGCGAGCCTGAGCATTGGCTCCATTCCCGGTGGCGGTGGTGCGGTTATTGTTGCCAAGGTAAGCCTCGGCCTTGGCCCCGATCCCGGTGGCGATAGCGCTGTTGTTATTGCCAAAGGTGGCATTGGCAAAGGTGCTATCCCCAATGGCGCTGGCGCTGTTGTTTTTGCCGAAGCCGGCCTGCGCAGAAGCGTTATGCCCATTGGCCACCGCCACGTTTGGTTCCTGGCCGGTGGTGGGGTTGGTGACGCATTGGGCCGTTCCTCTCGTTATAAGCCATTCGCCGTCGATGGAGAGGCAGAAGTTGGCTTCGTCCTCGTCCCGGGTGCCGTCCCCGTCTAAATCTTCGCAGGCATCGCCCGCATCGGTGCCATAATGATCTTCCTGGTTGGGGTTATCGATGTCGATGCAGTTGTCGTCGGCATTGGGAATGCCGTCACTGTCGGCATCCAGGGGTTGGCAGTTTTCATCTGCCTCTTCGCCTACAATGAGGTCGCCGTGCGCTTGGTGAGTCTCCAGGGCCGGATCGGCAATAGTGATAGGCGTGGTCGTGCCGTCGTCATTTGGATGGCAGACAACCACCGTTACCTGCTGGGCTAAGGCCACACCGGCCAGCGGGCAAAAGAGGGCCGTTACTGCCAGGCGTAAAATAATTGCTTTCCACATCGGTTGTTTTTTCATTGGGTTCTGCATTGGGTTCTGCATCGGTTACTCTCCTTCAAATTGCGTTGTGTTGAGCTTAACGTTGTTCATAGCTATGGTAACAAAGTTAGAACGGTTTGTCTGTCCCACAATCTGAGCAGTTTTGTCATACGATCAGGACAATTTTACCCTTATTTGTGTAGCGTGGGCTTATTGACGATACCTTCACATCACTTGAAGCACTCGCTGGTCATTGTATGACCGTCCAACTGGCGACAGGTGCCAGACTAGCCTGTGGCTGTGCTTCAAAGGTTGCCTCTGGTGCCCAGGATGATGTCCACATCATTTCCGCTACAGAGGAGAGCATTGCTCGCTGTGCCGCCGCAGTGGTTACAGCAGCGTGTACGGCGGGCAAGGTGTCGAGTAACGTCAGGAATTCGGATTTGGGCAGGGTCAGAAATAGACTGTCGGTTAGGGTGCGAACCGAGGCATTGCGCGCTTCGTCGGATAATAGGGCCATCTCGCCAAAGTGATCGCCATCATGCAGGGTGGCAAGGTACAGGTCGCCCTGCGCTTGACTGTTCATCAGCACTTCGACCTGACCGCGGGCAATAAGATAGAGCCGGTCGCCCATCTCGCCTTCTTTGAAGACCAGTTGCCCTTCGCCGATGTACTCAGGCGTAAAGCGATTCGCCAGCGTCGTCAGGGTCTCGAAATCGAGCGAACTGAAGATTTCCAGGTGGCGCAGGTAGGCCGCATGGACAACCCCGGTCCGGCCATCGGCGCTAACCTCAAAGCCGGTCTGTTTTTGCCACAGCCGGGCATAGACCCCGTTCTGTTCCTGAAGCGCGGTGTGGGTGCCGAATTCGGCCAAACGACCGTCCTGTAAGACGTAGATGCAGTCGGCATCAACCACCGACGATAGGCGATGAGTCACGGTGATGACCGTGCGATTCCGGGCCAGCCGGCGCAAGGTGGCATTGATGGCGGCTTCGGTGGCGGGGTCGAGAGCCGAGGTCGCCTCATCGAGGATAAGGATGGCCGGGTTACGAATAATGGCCCGGGCAATGGCGATCCGCTGACGCTGGCCGCCGGAAAGGAAGCTACCGGCTTCGCCGACCGGGGTATCGTACTGCTGCGGTAGGCTCATCACGTAGTCGTGGATTTCGGCGAGCTGCGCTGCCTGCTCCACTTCGGCGTCGCCGGCGTCCGGCTTGGCCATGCGAATGTTTTCCCGGATGGTCGTATCAAACAGGTAGCTCTCCTGAAAAACCACCCCAATCTGCTCTTGGATGCTGCTGCGACGGACCTGGCGCAGATCGACCCCATCTAAGTAGATGGCCCCGGTGGTCGCGTCGTGGTTGCGCATCAGCAGGTCCAAAAGCGTACTCTTACCCGAGCCGCTGGCTCCGACAAAGGCGACCGAGGCTCCGGCGGGAATAACCATGTCGATTGCTTCTAAATTGGCTTCTTCGCCGGTGTAGCTAAAGGAGACATCTTTGATTTCGATGGCCTGGCGGAGCGGCGGAACGGTGACCGCATCGGCGCTATCTTGGATGTCGGGTCGCTCATTCAGCAACTCTTCAACCCGCTGAATGCCGCTGATTGTCCCTACAAAGTCGGGCAGATCGCTGCGGATGAGGTCATCCGCCGAGGCGTTGACCAGTTCGAACAGATTGAGAAAGGCAATGAGTGAACCGAGCGTCATATAATCGCCTGTTACCATGAAGACACCGGCCCCAATAATGATCAGGCGCGAGCCCATCATCCATGCTTTGGCTGCCAGCGATATCCGCGCCTGGTAGTAATTAGCAATCGCCCCGTCCTCGGTTAAATCAGCGATCTGGCTCTCAAAGCGGTCTAACATTTGCGACTCAAAGCCAAACGCGCGGATCAACCCTTGCGCCAGAACATTTTCTTGTATTTTGCCGACCAGCCGGGCTTCGCTGCTCTTGAGGCGATAACCGGCCGCGCTGGTTGACGGAATCATACGCCCAAACATCCAGGCCATCCCGCCCAAGAGGATAAGCGAAAGCGTGGCCAACTGCCAATTGAGGTAGAAGAGGAACGGAAAGTTGTAGACAATCTCCAAACTATGAAAGATCAGGTCCCGCATGCGCCGACCGGCCGCTTTTTCGATATCGACCAGGTCGCGCGAAAAACGGGCCAGAATGGTGCCGATGGGCGTGCGCTGATAGAAGCCCTGCGAGAGCTGCTGCAAATGTTTGAACATGCGCACCCGCAAATCGTTGAGAATGATGGCCCCAATGCGGGCCATGCGATGTTCAACAACCAGCCGTCCGCCAAAGGAGATGACCGAGCCGCCGACCAGGGTTAGAAAGATAAGTGACAAATTCGTCACCTGCCCGGTGGCCTGTAAGC
>JAGRBZ010000204.1 GCA_020433805.1 Anaerolineae bacterium | reverse complement strand
GAAAAACAAATGACACTAACGTATATCCAATTTTCGAGGAGTCAGCATCCTCAGATGCGGCTCCGTTCGGCATCTGAGGATGCCTCACTCCTCAAATTGTGATCTACTGAGACTCAAATAGCTCGCTAGATTCGCTTGCCTCCGATGTCTATGCCTGACGATGGGGTGCTTTTCTCCCTATCCACAAACCAACCCACTATCCATCCAGTCAGCCATCCATCAAACTAGCAATCTAAAAATCTGAGTTCCGAATCAGATATGTCTCATGTCATTTCGTAGCGCAGCGGAGAAACCCCTGTGGCAACAGACTAAAAAAGTGTCCGGCTGGGAAATTTTGAAGCAACAATGTCAATTGTTCGAGGCGAATGCTTCAAAGTTGGGAACGTTTGAGGAATTTCTCTGTCTTCAACGATGAAATGATATTCGCAATTTTAGGTATCGAATCTATACCCAAATTAGTTTGAAAGCGTAACTTTTGCGCAAAATGGCCTGTCATGCCCGAATGTCTTTATCGGGCATCCATCAGGGGCCACAAAGAGTCATTCCCGCTACAAGCATGCGGGAATGACATGCCTGAAAGTTTCGTTTTTATTCAGTTTTCAGTATAGGTTAGAAGAGTCCAAACCACACTTTGGACTCTTTTTTATTAGAAAACAAACACAAAAAGTTTTTTGGAACGTTTTCTGGAGCGATTTTTGGTTACGTTAGCGGTACGGTTGAGGCGTATAGTAGAGATATCAAAACAACTGAATAGCGTTTCGCACTTTTTTCGTACACAATCGTTAAAATGGAAAATAAATCGATTAAAAAGTGTGAGACTTGAAAAATGAAATTGTACTCACCTTATAACAAACTTTTTAATACGGAGGCACTACCATGTATTTACCAAAATTATCAAACCAAGAAGTCGGACGATACCACAGTAAGTCACCCGTCGAAGTGATCGGCAATGGTCATAACGGCGTATCCAAAACCGAAGCAACAGCCACAGTGCATGAACTTCAAGCCAAAGTTGCTGAACTGCAGGCGCTGGTTGTTAAACTGCAAGCCAAGTAAAGGTGTAATGGATTAGGTAAATGTTTTGATATGCAGTCTGAAGAAACGTTAGATAACCGGCAAACAACGAAATCACGTTTTACGTTTTTCGTTTTACAATCTTGTCAATCCCCTGAATTCCAAAAGAGCCAGTTTATTTTGACTTATTACGGATAACTCTCTTGAGCCAGTAATTCGTTACTCCCTGTATATACACTCCAACTCGTACCCGGATTCTCAGGCAGCTCGTTTTTGGGGATAACGATAAGGTGATAAGGATAGGTGATAACATCGGAAGTCATCTGATCCGGTCCCGGTTCCGTTAAATCTGCTACCATCGTTATTTCATTTGGCATTTGATTAACCGATTGAATCTCGATGCCGTAGCCGCTGCTACCTATGGGGCCTTGAATGATACCCACAACCCAATTGGTGTTCAGGTCTACCGTTTCAATAAACTGAGTAATTTCGGGATCTGCTAACCCTGTTTTTAGTGCCTCGATGTCATCTTGCGTTCCGGCAATAAAAATTGACGGCTTATCTAGCTGAAGAGTCATTGATGCACCTTGATTAAGCGTTGTAAAGGCCAAAGATGTTGTCGAAGCTGCCTGTAAAGATGTTTCCTCAGGGGTTGGCACTTCTTCGGTTCCCGACTGGGCTTGCTCTTGATCTTCTGGTGGATTCGAGGTTGGATCGGGTAGAGAAGCCGGTTCCGTTGTTGGGTTTACAGCCGGCATATCAGTAGGAGATGCAACACTTTCTTCTGCATCAGACTCCTGTGGAGATGTTGTCTGAACAGGGGGAGGTGCTTCTACCTGGGGGGCTGAAGCTGAGTTTGACTCACATGCGGATAACCAACTCGCACTTAAAAAAATCAGAATTGTAACTGCACTTTTTACGTTACGCGTGTAATGAAACATTGTACACTCCTCATCAATGGGGGTGAAGATATTGCTAATAGTTTACTGCGGCACTGGGGCCATGCGGTGGGGAAAGTGTTTTAACCACGAATTACATAAATTAACACGGATACAATAATAAAATTGGTGAAAATTCGTGCAATTCGTGGTTGATTTTATCCCTTCGTACGCAACCTCATGTTGCGGACCCTGCGCCTTTTACTACTATTCAAACGTTTATTTAAGATAAAAAGTTCCAGAGATCGAGTACTCGATCTCTGGAACTTTTTGGGTAATTAATTTTTAGAAAGATAGCAACTTATCGAGCAATCCAAAAAGCTAACCCTAAACGACTTGGTGTTAGCGAACAACTAAACTTTCGCACCTGAAATCTATAGGTTCCACTCGAAGTAGGCGTAAAGTCAACAATTTCGTAATTGTTTCTAAGGCTCGATGAACTGGCTACAATTGTTCCAGAAGCATTGAGTACCCGCAGATCAAGATCAGCACTGGGCCGACTGCCATAGAGCGAATAACTGGGGTTTTGCGGCCACGTCAAGACGACGCGGGTTCGCTTACCGGCGATCAACGATGTAGAGCGAACCGTGTAGTTAGTTGCTGTGCTACAACTGTATGATCGACCGCTCCAGCCACCACGGTAGCCGCGCGTAACATCATCAGCGTATAAAGCATCTACCCCACCGGCTCCATCAAACTCACTGAGACGAGCCGCTCCTTCGATGTTATTAAGAGCACTAGCCATAATAATGGCTTTGACGATTTCGGGCCAGCTTCTTAGCCTGGTATCACGCTGCATAATGAGAGCCGACATCGCGGTTACTACCGGAGCAGCATAACTGGTGCCCGATCCAATGTTTCCTGTCCAGGGTGACGTAGTCGTAGTACTATTAATATTGGCTCCGGGTGCCGCTACTTCCGGCTTCTCTCGGCCCGATGGATCACGCCAGCTTGAGCAGGTGTCCATCACATCGTCACTTCGGCTTGTTGTGTTGCGGTCGTTAAAATTACCAACCGTAATAACGTTGAAGGCTAACCCCGGACTGGTTACATTGCCTTCCAATCCACAACCGCTCGCCCGGTTTCCGGCCGATTTGACAACGGTACGCCTTTGACTGAAAACCATAGTGTCATAGAATCGATCGTTTGCCCCTAAAACCAGGTTTGTATTGCCACCCCAGCTCAGGTTAATAGCCCTGGCTCCCCAATTGGCTGCTGCAGTTGATCGGTTTTGCAACTGACTTGTAATACCATTACACGACCCCCCTAACCAATGAAGTGTTCCTGGCGAGATACCAAAACGCGATAGATGCAAACTTTTTATAATACCCGCCACCCCGGTGCTATGTGAACTGTTACTACTGCAAACATAGGTCCTATTATGAGTTAGTTCGGGTAAGTAGGGGTTATTGGTCGGCACCCGTCCTTGAACCTCAATTTGGGCTGTGCGAATCCCTAACCCTAAAATGCGACGACTATGCACTGAGTTGGCTCTGATTGCATTATCAACAATTTCCAGTTCCGGCTCAATTGGCTCCTCTGTTGATGTATCACCTTCTACTGGTGAATCATCAGAAGGGTCGTTTTCCGTTTCATTAATAGGTGCCAAATAAACCTGTTCAACTTCGGGCCAACTGGCAATTTGAGTAACCGTCGCCGGGTCAAGAGTAGCATAAATCGCCGGTGCATATTCGGCTACTTCTACCGAATGCCCCAACCCGGTTATCCGAGCCGCCGTCGGGGCCAATAGTGATTGAATTTCGGCAGCCCGTTGGGCCTCGGCCTGGACGTTGTTACTTTCAATGTCAACATCGGAGATGGGGCTATCAAAGTCTACATCGATTATTCGAGTAGCCGCGCCACCATTATCCTTTAGCCACACCACAACATCAACGGGTGCATTCCCTGTCTCATCAAAGGCAACAATCAGATTAGGATCGAGCTTGCCGAACTGCCCGGCATAAAGCGTTTGCTCATTTTGGGCTATTTGTTCCACATCCACCTGTTGATTATCTGAGTTGAGGGCGATACCATAAGACTCACCGCTTTGATTGTCTAATATTTTGAACTCAGATACCTCTGTTTGCTGCATTGGGTAGATTTCACTGAGCGAATTGACAACTTCCAGATTAGCGACTGCCAGATTGTTCTGCTGAGCGACTAAATCCAATGCTAACTGTTCCATATCTGTAGAAGGTGGAGCGCCCTCCTCGCCCCCATTAAGAATATATGGCAAAAACTGTTTAAAGGGTGGATCATCCGCATAGACACTACTTATAATTCCTGTTAAAAGAATAACAGTTATGATAAAACTAACCGCAAACATGGTTTTGCGCTTACCCCACACTATCATATTTACCCCCATCATTTATTTAATAAGTATTAATAGTAATATAGACAGCCTTCATCAATTGTGGCATCGATTAGAATGCGTCTATAGAAACTCTTTGCAAAGCAAAACAACACCTTCTACGTAGCGACTACCATCTGCCTTACGCATGCCAAAATACAACATTTATTTGATCACCATCAAGATATAATGGTGATCGAGTTTTATATGGAATTGAGATAAAATTGTGGATACTGCAATATATTGAGGCTTTCTTGTTAATGTTACACATCTATGACGTACAGCAACAGTGTGTATATGTGGCAGTTTGTGAAGAGAGCGTGACAAAAGAAGTACGGTTTGTAATTCAACTCTCTAAATTTTAACATTTTTGCCCCTGATTACAATACGTTATATGACCTAAGTTGACGTAGCTATGTGGCCTAACCCCTAAATTACATGGTGCTCTATAAGTGTACTTTAGATGCGTTTTGTTTCATGAAAAGTATAGGGCAACGCCAAGAATATAATCACCCATCCACTCATCCAGCGCATCGAGCTTTAGTAAGGGAAAGGGTCACTTCGGATGGGGAAAGCCACATTTTTGGTGGGGCAGGTCTCGTTTTGAGTGGGAAGGGGGGGTGGAGGTATGGAACAAATGACCAAAACGAAAAAATACGCTATAATACCTTGCGAGAGGACCTTATATGGATTGGATCGATAGATGTCAAAAAAATACGTTCAGTACCCCCTACCTTTAACTTCCGAAGAACCTCTATCAATTGAAAAATCAGAAGTAATTCGTAGTAGTAATAATTCCATTAGTCACGAGGATCGGGCTTTTCACGATTGGTATCGCTTTGTTTTGTCGTACCCCCCTCATCTGGTTAGAGATTACATTCGTGATTTTGGGGTAAATCAAGAGTCGGTTCTTCTAGATCCCTTTTGTGGAACGGGAACGACAGTCCTCGAAGCAAAGTTAAACCATATCAGGGCCGTAGGTTTCGAGGCGAACCCTTTTCCTCATTTTGCCTCCACAGTGAAAACCAATTGGGCTATCACTCCTCATGAGCTAGAGGCTCTTGCCGAACAAATATCAGACAGTACGTACACCGAATTGCTAAACCAGGGCATTGATGATCGTACTTTACACTGTGAGCCGGATGTTGAACTAAAAAAGCTCGATGAGCAAGCCACACGAGCGATTATTAAAAACTCAATTAGCCCGCTCCCGCTTCATAAATCGTTGGTGCTATTCGAGCAAATAAAGCAGTTTGAAAACACCCCCTCTTACAAATATCTTGTTTTAGCGCTTGGCAACGCCTTAGTAACAGCCATCGGCAATTTACGGTTTGGCCCAGAGGTGGGAGTAGGCAAGATCAAGCCTGATGTTCCGGTTGTGGCTCTGTGGTTGAACGAAGTAAAAAAAATGGTTGATGACCTAAAGTGGGTGTCCGGCCTGGATTATCCTGAAACCCATATCTACCTGGCCGATGCCCGAGAACCGACCGGCACAGTAAAAGAAAACTCTATCGATGCCGTCATCACCTCTCCCCCTTACCCCAATGAAAAAGATTACACACGAACGACCCGGCTTGAATCGGTGGTGTTAGGTTTTTTTGAAGATATGACTCAATTACGTGGGTTCAAAAAAACATTGCTCCGATCCAATACCAGAGGGGTCTACAAAACAGATACCGATGATAAATGGGTGGCCGACATAAAAGAAATCCAGCAGATAGCTACCGCTATTGAAGCGCGTCGCATTGAGCTTGGTAAAACTTCGGGCTTTGAAAAACTGTATGCCAGAGTCACCAAACTTTACTTTGGGGGTATGGCCCGGCATTATGCAGAATTGTCTAAAATCCTAAAACCGGGCGCTAAACTGGCTTACGTTGTAGGCGATCAAGCCTCGTACTTACAGGTGATGATTAGGACCGGCCAAATATTAGCCGAGATAGCCGAACGGCTAGGCTATCAGGTTGAGCGAATCGATCTTTTCCGTACCCGCTTTGCTACCGCTACCCAAACCGAACTGCGCGAAGAAGTTGTGGTGTTAACCTGGCCGGGACTCCGTAACTAAATCTATTGTTGTAGAGAGTCATCGACATGGGAAAATACGAGCAGATTATTGAATGGATTTTTACTCAAAATTATCAGCCCCATAAGATCCGTATCCCGTTCAACCGCGAAGAATTAGTGAAGGCCTCGGAAAATTTGGGCTTCAAACGGATCAAAAATCTGGGCGATATCCCCTATGCGTTCCGTTTTCGGCGAGAGCTACCAAGCACTATTCAAAATACAGCCCCAGAAGGAGCCGAGTGGATTATTGTCGGCAGCGGTATTGGCGCGTATCAATTTCGATTGGCCGCCCCCGGAAAAATTCAACCCACACCCCACTTCAAATCGACAAAGATCCATGATGCCACTCCGGAGATAGTCCGCCACTATGCTCCTGGTACCGATGAACAAGCTCTCTTAACGCGGGCCAGATACAATCGGCTGGTTGATATTTTTACAGGGATAACCGCGTACTCCATTCAAAATCATTTACGAACGACTATTGCAAACATCGGTCAGATAGAAGTTGATGAAATCTACGTTGGGGTCAACAAACGCGGTGCCCATTTTGTGTTACCGTGCCAGGCCAAATCACCCGGTGACAAATTCGGTATTGTTCAAGTTATGCAAGATGTCGCCTTGTGCCGAAGTCGTTATCCTCATGCGCTATGCAGATCTCTGGCGCTGCAATTTATGAACGATAACGATGTAGCTATTTTGGAACTGGCTGTTGTAGAAGAAGATGAACTTCTGAAACTCAACATTGTCGAGGAAAAGCACTACAAGTTAGTTCCAAGAGGGCAAATTTCAGATGACGAATTGCGTGAACTCATGATGGGTGAATTCTAGAGATAAGACCGCCCCGATCAAAACGCGCCGCAGATCGCTAACATCTGCGGCGCGTTTTTTATTTTATATCGATAGAAGATTTTTCGGCCAGGAAAAAAACAACAGCGGATGCGGAAGGGAACGGATGGAGGGGAGAAGTAATCCGTTGTTGTCGTTTTAACCACAGAGTTTCTTGATGTACAGATAAAAAAAGTGAAGTTTGGATGGACTGTAATAGAATCCCTTACAGATATTCTATCGCGTTTACCATCTCTTCAGCCGTCATAATGTCATGGATCAGCCGCAAGGTTTCAATGATCTGACCAATCGTCCTGGCATCTTTATGACAGTAGGCAATGCCTGAATGTTCGATCCCTTGCGCGTGGTGGCGTAGAAAATCAGCGTCGTGGGTGACGATGACTCTGCCTTCTTTTGCAGCAAATTTGAGATGCGCCAGATCGTCCGCTTGGCGTAGCCCTACGTCAACCGTTGTGGTGACATCAATACCGCGACGACGCAGTGCTTTAGCGACCGCTGTAGGAACATGCTCGTCGAGATGAAACCGAACCGAGCTACTCACTGCGGAGTTGTTTTAATTTCGCTTGTAGTTTTGACGGATTTTGTTTTTGAAACGCAGCCACAAACGCCTCATCATCAGCAAGCTGCTGTTCGATCTCGGCCTGGTGGTCATAGTAAAAGGCCATAGCCGCATGAATGGCCGCCAGAGGCAAGTTGTATTCGGCGGCAATCTCATCGATGGATTGACCCAGTTTGAGGTGCATCACCGCAATGTCAGCCACGGTTATGCGCGTTCCCGCCAGACGCGGTTTACCACCACGGATGCCAGGTGTCATTTCGATATGCTGGGCTAGTACGTTCTCCATAAGATTGCTCCTTTACGTGATATTATACAGGGGTCGGTGGTGGGGTACAAAGGCGGTCGGCAGGAATGGTTGGGGGGATGCGGAAGGGAACGGATGGAGGGGAGAAGTAATCCGTTCCTTGCATAATCCGTTGTTGTCGTTTTTACCATAAAGGCCACGAAGCAGGCACAGAGGGCATGGAGAAACTCTGCGCTCTCTGTGCCTTCTCAGCGATCTTTGTGGTGAGATTTTAGCAGAGCGATGGATAGTATCATCCCTTATTAAATTCTAAAATCTACTCCTCTTTTTGTATAATAACATTTAGAGTTCCGGTGACCTCTTGCGGTACATTTGCGGAGAGAATTTTGTAGTCAATACTAAATGATTTCGCTTCTTCGAACGAATCAAACACTATGTACAACAACTCAGGTCGAATTCGCTTTTGATGTTTCAGTCGTTGGACGTGGAAATCAACATCATAACTGCTGGTGTGTTTAATATTCAACGAAGTTACATTCGATGGTAGAGATACAAATGTAGATGTAGGATCTAAATCCATAAGTCTTAAAGAGGGATTATATATTCCAGAAGACAAAACTCTATTCGCTGAACCGAGTAATTCTAAACTTGTTTTAGGTTTTGAAGGTGGTTCTGGAACGATTGGCGGATCAGGAAAGTTGTCTTCATTGAATAATTGAAATCCATCCGGAAAATGCATATAGATATCAATATCTTCTGCTGGTTTAGTTCCACTATTTATGAGCAAAAATTCTAACTTAATTGTTCTACGTCTCAGGTTGTTATAAGATACTCTGTCCTGTAAATACTTCTGGTATCGGTGGAAAAATTCATCTAATTCGTCATTATATTCAGCTATACTTTCAGCTGGTATACGGTTTATTCTATCTGCTGCCAGGGCAGCAATGATTTCTGCAGACGATCTAAATCCAAGAGCGCTTGTATCTTGAGAGAATTGTTCATCAGTTGGGAGTTCTATTTTTGGATTGAGATTACGGATTTCTTCTAGCTTGTTCATAATTTCATTTGCTGTTAGTTGATTTGGTCGTGGTAATATAAAACGATAACGCTGATTTTCGTCTTCGGAGGCTAACGATAGTCGTGGCATTGCTGATTGCAGTTTGCGTATCTCATCTTCAAGTTTTTTAATTTGCTGTTGGTTCGGGTCAGGCTCATTAGGAAGTTTTAAGTTGTCAGGTACTTTAAAGGTAGTAATTCTTTGTCGTCTTGCTTTGGCTAAAAGAGTTAATCCTGTGTCAGAAGTCACTAATACAATTTCTGCGTCAGGGTTTTCATTACGGTATTCAATAACACCGCCAATTAGAATATCATCTTGCACTAATGGATTCAATCGATTCAATTCAAAATCGATCAGAGGGGCACGGTCTTCCAGAAACACCTCAACATTGTCACGAATGTAAGCGGTAGAAGTTGTATCAAACAGTATAGATAATTTCTTGAGTACTGCCCCAGCACGTTTTTTGACACGAGGACGTGGATGTAATTCTTTATGCTTGTTTAACTCATCGATTACTACTGGAGGTATAATTATAATAACAGCTTCCGTGTGTAGTAGTTTTAGCCAATCAATTTCATCAAAGAATTGATAGTGCAAGTAGATATTTGTATCGAGGAAGACAAGCTTTGTTTTAATTAAAGACATTTTAGAGTACATACCTTTCAATACTTATGTAGACGAAGCACGAATAGTTTTTCTGCACAGATAAGCTTGTGTCGTAATTATGCCAGAAATATTATGAATCTACATCGACAGCACCTATTAGCACATAATCTACCTTGGTTGTTAAATCCACTATAAGGCATCAAGAATTTTCAAAAGAAATGGTTCTCTGTCTAACCCTCTCCACCAAATCCGAAAACGTAGAAACCTGCTCTACCCCATACCGTTCGCACACCACATCAACATTGCCTTTACGCCAGAAACCGGCGGGGCAGCAGACAATCAATTTTTGGCTGCGGGCAAACAACCCTAATTCCAGCAGGGTGATGGGTGATTTTGTTTGGGGGTCAAAATACATGGCGATGATATCGGCTTGTTCCTGGGCGGCTAATTCCCATTCAACCTGCTCTCTGAAAAATCTATTGTGCGCACTTTGCTCCCAACTGGTGTCCCAGGCATCGCGGCGGGGGTTGAATAGGAGAACGTCGCTGGCTTGAAAGGCCTGGGCAAAGCGGTCTTGCCACTTTTCAGCCGTGTCCATTTCAATTGAGCCGGCCAGAAAAATCGACGGTTGGCTTGGATTTGGGGGGAGAGGAGTCGGGGGTTTTATGACGGTTGCCATAGGACCTACTTTGTTATACAAAACGGGGAATCCATTTGGACTCCCCGTCGAGAAACTCAAATTATATTTCCTTTTCGCATCTACTCAAGGCTGTCGTGCCTGTACCGGTGGCACCAGTTGGTACTCAATCTGCGTTGGTAGCTGCACCCGCTGTGAAGCATCGAGAATTTCTAGTGAAACAAGTTTGCCAGTTTCATCGTAGTCCAATATAAAGCCGGGCTTGTCTTCATCACTCTCTGCGACGAGTAGGTCGCTAAAGATAACGGTTAGAGTGTCGATCTCGCTGTTGTAAATTACCTTCATAAACCATTCATCCGCAGTAGTGTCGGGTATGTATTCCCACGCGGAGCGCGGGAACAAAATCGCCCAATCTCCAGTCAACCAATCTCCAATTACCAATTACCAATCAACCAACTCCCCCTAACACTCGCTGAATCCGCACTCGTGGCACTTTTTGCAGCCCTCCATATAGAGCAGGCTGGCCGAGCCGCAGCTGGGGCAGAGATCGCCTTTGGGCATCATGAGGGGGAGCTGCTTGCTCTCGTCCTCGTCGGGTAGGCCGGGTAGGTCGCCGGTGGAGCTGATGCCGACGTGTTCGGCCAGGGCTTGGGCCACGGCGTCGGGCATGCTCATCACCCGGTTTTTGCCGAAGCCTTGCGCCCGCCCGGAGCCGATGCCGCGCAGTTGAGCCACAATATCGCGCACCCGCTCCTGCGGCGACAGCGGGCTGGGCATGCGTAGCAGCAGGCTGACCAGCCGGCCCAGACCTTCGGCATCGGCGGCGACGTCACTACCGACCTTGCCGACGTTGATGAAAATCTCAAACGGCTGGGCGTCGCCTTCACCGTTGGCGTTGATGGTAATATAAGCCGTGCCGATGGGCGTGTTTTTGCGGTAGGTGCGACCGTGCAGCGTGCTCGGCCTGGCCCGCCATTTGGTGGCCGATTTCATCCGCGCCTCAACTTCGGCAGCGATAGTCGCTTCCATCTCCGCTTTTGCCTCAGCCTTAGCCTCAGCCTTAGCCTTCTCTTGATCTTCTTCCTTCAAATTCAAAACCTGCACATCGCGCGAGCCGTCGCGGTAAATGGTGCCGCCTTTGCAGCCCAGTTCATACATCAGCTCGTACAGTTCGCGGGTCTGGTCGACGGTGTAGCTGTTGGGCGTATTGCAAGTTTTGCTCAGGCTGGAATCGACCCAGCGCTGGATGGCGGCCTGCACCCGGACGTGGGCTTCGGGCGTCAAATCCATGGCGGTCACAAAGTAATCGGGCAGCGGCTGATCGGGGTTGGCCTTCAGCCACTCGTCGTAAACCACCACGCGCTCTTCGTGGGTGCCCATGCGCCCTTTGCGATGGAAGCTCCAAAAGTAGAACGGCTCGATGCCGGTCGAAGTGTTGACCATCGTGCCGGTCGTGCCGGTCGGGGCCTGGGTCAGCAGGGTCACGTTGCGGATACCTTTTTCCTTGATCGCCGCCCGGACATCGTCGGGCATGCCCTGCATAAAGCCGCTTTGCAGGAACTTCTCGGCTTCAAATTGGGAGAACGATCCCTTCTCGGCGGCGTAATCAGCCGAGGCCAGATAGGCTTCGGTGGCGATGAAGCGGTAGAGCTTGTCCAAAAACTGTTCGCTTTCGGGGCTGCCGTAGCGAATCTTGAGCCGGATCATCATCTCGGCCAGACCCATCGTGCCCATACCCACGCGCCGCTCGCTGAGCTGCTGCTGCCGGTTTTCGTCGAAGAAGTAGGGCGTCGCGTCGATCACGTCATCGAGAAAACGGATGGCGGTGCGCACGCCGCGCCCCAAATTGTCCCAATCGACAGCGCCATCTTTGACGAATTTGGCCAGGTTGAGCGCACCCAGATTGCAGACGCCCCAGGCCGGAAGTCCTTGTTCACCACATGGATTGGTGCACAGAATCGGTGCAAAATACCAGGAGTTGCTCATCTTGTTGTAACGTTCGACAAAGAAGACGCCCGGCTCGGCGCTGGCCCAGGCGCTCTCGATGATGCTATCCCACACCTCGCGTGCCCGCACGGTTTTGTGGACCACCACCGGCTTACCGGCATCGCGCCAGGCTTGCAGATCGCCATCCCAGGTGGTGTCGTAGCCGGGGGTGCTGGTATCGGGGAAAATCAGGTCCCACTCAGCATCGGCCTTAACCGCTGTCATAAAATCGTCGGTGATGCCGACGCTGATGTTGGCGTTGGTGATGCGGCCCATGGTGCGCTTGCTGTTGATAAATTCGAGTACGTCGGGATGCCAGACGTTCATAATCAGCATCAGCGCCCCGCGCCGGCTGCCGCCCTGCTCGATCAGGCCGGTGACAAAGCTGTATAGTTCGCCCCACGAGACCGCGCCGCTGGAGCGTCCGTTGACGCCGCGCACGTAGGCGTGATGCGGTCGCAGGCTGGAAATGTTGATGCCCACGCCGCCGCCGCGCGACATGATTTCGGTCATTTGGGTCAGCGTGGTCATAATCCCTTCGCGGCTGTCGTGGGGGCTGGGGATGACGTAGCAGTTGTAGAAGGTCAGGTTTTGGTCGGTACCGGCGGCGGTTAAAATGCGCCCGCCCGGGACAAATTTCCAATCATCGAGCAGCCAGCGGAAGTTGTCCCGCCACTCGGCTTGCTTATCGGGCGCTTCCACCTCAGCGATGCCGCGCGCCACCCGATCGAGCATTTGCTCCGGGCGCGTTTCCAGCGGCTTGTCGATATGCTCCAGTTGGCGCTCGACGATGGCACCGTCGCGCAGTTCGATGGTGAGCTGCTGGTCGTCTTTGCTCTTGACCGTGCCGATCTCGCGCTGGCCGGTTTCGATATTGACGGCCACAATGACCGTATCGCCGACCGCGACTGTCTCTTTTTTGGCATCTTTCTGGGCGTAGCGGTCGAGAAAGATTTTCTCCCCCAGGGCGTTGAGGGCGTTTGTCACCGGTTTGGCGATGCCATTAGCGTGATGACCGTTCGTCCCGTTGTGTTTTTGTGATTGGGCTGTTTTGGTTTTGTTCAATGCGGGCATTGAGTGTCTCCCCTAAAAAATTTGGTAATTGGTAATTGGTAACTGGTAATTGGTAATTGGTAATTAGGCTCAATTAGATGACCCATTACGAATTACTATTTACGAATTACCATTTACCGGTAATAAGTAATGACCATACTTACGTTGAACAGTTATTTAATGCGTAATTGCTTACCCTACTCCTCGCTCATCGGCAGCGGAATTTGGTTTTTTAACTCCTCTTCGCGGCGTTTGCGCTGGACGAGATGCTTGATCTCTTCGGCGATGCTGTCCACATCTTTGAAGCGGCGATAGACCGAGGCGAAGCGCACGTAGGCGACGTCGTCGATGTCGCGCAGTTGTTCCATGACCATCTCGCCGACGAATTTGCTGTCTACTTCCAGCTTGCCGAGTGAGTAAAGGCTGGCCTCGATCTTTTGGGCGGCTTGTTCGATGGTGGCACTGGAGACGGCCCGCTTGCTGCAGGCGATGCGCATACTTTTGACCAGCTTATCGCGGTCAAACTCCTCGCGGCGACCGTCGGTCTTAACGACCAGCAGATTCATCGAGGCCACGCGCTCGTAGGTGGTGAAACGCTGTTTACACTGATCGCACTCGCGGCGGCGGCGGATGCCATCGGTCACCTCGCGGGTATCAATTACTCGAATGTGGCCGCTGCCCGAGCCACAAAATGGACATTTCATGTCATCCCCCTGTTTTTTGGTCCACAACAAAAGGCGACCGGCAAAGATCTATCTTTGCGTCACCGAAGAGCTAAAAAGTTTAGTTTTCGTTCAGTTCTTGAAATAGCGTCTGTTGAGGAATAGTCGATTGAAAATTTTGGAACACGGTGTTGGTGGGTGCCAAACCGTTGGCAGATAGTGTTGATAAAGGTGTCCCATTGGCTAAAAATCCTACGTTTACCGTTGTAGAAACAGTATCGGTCGATTAACATAAAATCAGTAACGAACCTACTATATATAGTGGTGTTACCCATGTGTATACGAGATATTGTGTTCAAATCACGATCAGTATACACGTTTTTTGACGACTTGACAAGCGAGACAAGCGAAAGTTACCTTAAAAAATGGGGATAATTATGTGAAGTTCGGAGGGGGTTGAAAAATTTTCGTATAGGGGGATAGAATGATGGGAGTAGGGAGACGGGAGTAGGGAGTAGGGGGAAAAGATAGTAAAACGCAATTCTTTTTTCCGCATCACGTTTTATGTTTTATGGTGTTAGCTCTACAAAATCTTGTTGAACTTAGCTTACTTCTTACTTCTTACTCCCTACTTCCGTCTCCCTACTCCTTACTCTACCCCTTCAACAGTGACTCTAAAATCCAAATGGCGGCCTGTTTATCGAGCGGTTCATTGTTGTTGCCGCATTTGGGGCTGTGGATGCAGCTGGGGCAGCCATCTTCGCAAGGACATTCTTTGATGGTCGCCAGAGTGGCTTCCCACAGTTCGGTCAGCAGTTCGAAACCCTGCTCGGTGATGCCGACGCCGCCGGGGTAGCCGTCGTAAATGAAAATTTGGGGCTGCTGGGTGGCCGGGTGCATCGGCGTCGACAGACCGCCGATATCCCAGCGGTCGCACATAGCGTACAGCGGCAGCAGGCCGATGGCGGCGTGCTCGACAGCGTGCAGCCCGCCCAAAAAGTCCCAGCCGCGTCGAGCCAGATGCTTGGCCCATTCGACCGGCACGTCCCACCACATCGCCCGCGTCTCAAACGTATTGGCCGGCATCTCCAGCGGTGTATCGCCCAAGTTGGCTTCGCTGTATTGGCGCACGCGCCGATAGCTGACCACCTGCTGGGTTACCCGCAC
>JAGRBZ010000203.1 GCA_020433805.1 Anaerolineae bacterium | reverse complement strand
TGGGTTTCAATCCAATTTTCCTTGTCTGGGGCAACTCTCAGCATTTTTGACGATGCTCCTGATGCAGATACGCGAGTTTGCTTGGCTTCTTATCCCTTCCCTCTATCAGAAACCGTCCATCCCAGGACCATAACTCTTCAACCTGACCATCTCGATCAATCTCAAGAGCACTGTTTGATCCAGTTACCCTTTGAGTTTTTCGCCAGCTCTTTTCATTCAACGACGAAACTCGTCACTGACTTTTTAGCGATGTATTGATGTTTTTTTCGATGTTAATGTACTAGCTTTTTGTATGATGTATTGATGCACGACAGCTAACTGCTATTTTCAAGGGATGTAGGATTGAAACAGGGGCTTTTCTGTACTTTCTGGAGACGGTAGCAGCTTGGGTTACATTAATAGATTGTTTTCCATAGCAAAAAGGGTGGCACCGGCGCGGGTGGAGACATTAATTTTGGTGTAGATATTTTGGATGTGGCGATCAACGGTCTTGTAGGTGATGGTCAATTCAGCGGCGGTCTGATGCATTGTATAACCACGGGCCAGCAAACGCAGCACTTCGATTTCGCGCCGACTCAACCCGGCAATCCTCTCTTTTTTGCCGGTGGGGGCCTGTTGCCCCGCGGCTACCAGAACAGCCTTGACCGCATCGCCACAAAGACACCCATCTTTAACGGCGGCGGTGAGCGCTTCGGCAGCACGTTCGGGCGCATAGGCCGGCTTATGGGCCCGGTGCTCCGTCATCGAACAAAAGGAGTTGGCAGCCGCCAAAATACGGGCCGTTGGGGATAACATCGTCCCGGAACAATTTCGATGATAGCCGGAGCAATCAAGCCGCTCGTGGTGGAGACCCGCCAGCGCGCCAATCTCGGCCAGTTTGGTTGGTCGCGCCAGCACCCGTTCGGTGTAGTAGGCATGCAGGCGCACCTTCTCCCATTCCCGATTGGTCAAGGCTGATTTCCCCCAAATACCGGCGCTGATGCCCACTTTGCCCAGATCATGGAGGTAGCCGGCTCGGCGCACTAACCGTACATCATCCGGCGGTAGGCCGTATTCTTGGGCAGCCCCAGCCGCCAAATCGGCTACGTGGCGAGAGTGGTTAAGAAAATAGGGTGACTTGATATCGGTAAAATCGGCAATTGCTTCACAGGCCGTGTCGAACGCGGCATCGTCCAGGGTGTGTTGGGCACCCGGTTCGAGATCCAGCACCGTCTGCCAGGTCGGCTCAGCGTCCAGTCCGGCTAACAACGTCTCGGCCCGCTCGTAGAAAATTTCGACCAACCAGGGGGCATGCGCGCCGCCGCTCCGTTGACGCGCCATCGCCGTGGTTGCCGCCACGCCGCCCAGGTTATAGAATATAACCGCATCGTGGGCCAATCCGGCCACGAGCATGGCCGGGGAGATGGCTTCCCCTTTCAGCGCCGGGACGCCCTGGCCATCCCAACGGGCATAGATTTGCCCGACGGTTTGCACAAAACTTTCCGGAAAATTCAGGCGTGTTGCCAAACGTTTCGCTACTTCGCAATGACCGGGGAAGAAGCTGGTTGTCACCAAAGGGAGTTCAGCCATCTTTTGGTCAATGATTTGGGCCATTTGCTGCGGATTAGCGCCGGCATTGGCCTGGCGAATATAGCGCACTACCATCTCAACGGTACTCTCGATGTCGGCGGTGTCAATTTCGGCGTACTCGGTTCGCAAGGCTATTTCATCACCGACAATCGAGGATAGCCAATAGGTATCGGCGTTACAGCCAATATAACGCAGCAAGGCTTCATAGTAGGCGTCGCGCAGTTCGGCGTCACTTAAGCCGGCCGCTTCACCCAGCCGCACGGCCACAATACATGTCCTCATGGCATGTTCCATCGGTTGCCCCATGCCCAGGTCGGTGGCTATGGAAAGCGCCGCCATCAACTCTGCCAATCGGAGAGGGGTTGAGTCTACTGAAGAGTCCGCCATGGTTCCTCACCTTCGTCGTTGTTGCTTCTATAATATAGGGTTTGATAGTCAGCCTGCTTATGGCATATCATACTCGCTAGACGGAGATTAGGGAAAAAATTTCCACGAATTTGGGTAGCGAAGTCTACTCCCCAGCCCGGCCTCCATTTTGCCGTCTGGAATATGGAAAATAAAATGTTACTATTGCTCAACACTATTATTTTTAGGAGACTTATCATGTCCCGCACAACATCCGCTCCTTCTTCCAAAAACCAAACACAGCTTGTGCAAATCACCGAACAAAATATTCACACCATTATCAATACGCCCCGTGTCACGGCAAACCAGCGAGCCACAGAGGAACACCTTGTCGACATAGGAACCAACTTTTCGGGGCGTACGTATTTTGATTTACTAACTGTACTTCTTTTTGGTTTGATTGGGATCGGCACCGTCACGTTTCTTCGGCTGAAGAAAAAGAAAAGTCTCGCCTATTTGTTATTCTTCACGATATTCTACGTCTACATCGTGAAGGTTCTGGATTACACGCTATTTCAATTTCAATCTCTTATTCTTCTCAACTATTTTATGCCAGACCTTATCCTGAATGGACTAACGGCTGGGAAAAGCCTGAATCTTATTCCGCTTATCACGCTCACGCCTCAGGATCTAAAAACCTCGCTTCTAAACATTCTGCTTCTGATTCCATTCGGCTTCGGACTGCCGTTCATTACGGATTTTCGTATGAAGAAGATAGTGGTTATGGGTGCGCTCTTTAGTATCGGTATCGAGCTTCTGCAGTTGATAACGGGCTTCCTGGCAAAAATCACTTTCCGGATTGCCGATATTAATGATGTAATATTCAATACAGTGGGTGTCGCAATCGGCTATATTTTATTTGTTGGCTTCATGCGTATCTATCGCCACGTATCTGACCATTGGCAGATAGCAGCGAATCCGATCTTGCGCTATATCGCTGAGCGACCGCAGATAGATAGATAACTATGGTAAGAAACTGGGTTTTTAAGCGGTAACAAGAGGCGTTCTCTGCCCCAAAAAGCTATCAATGAGGCACCAAAAAGCTGGTTTTTAAAAAGTGTAGAGGTAGCGATTATCACCGGAGCAGCAGTGTGAACAACATCAAAACCACTCTGCCGGAACTAACCGGGGTCAAGCACCGCTTTGTCACCATTGGCGATGTGCGGTTTCATGTTGCCGAGCCGTTGGTTCTGCTGCCAAGTTTATGGGGACGATCTCGCCGTCGAATTCATTGACGATTGCGGCCATTGTATTGTGGAGGAGAAGCCCGAGTTGGTTACCGAGCGGGCGTTGACATTTTTTGCGACCTAATGCGCGGGTGGCCGCAAGCGCGTTACGCTGTCCCCGTCCCCTCTAAACTTTTTGCGGCAAAGTGAGATATGTTATACTGCACTGTCTTCTTTTTCGACCTGGCCTTGATGCCTTCCATTCCTATTGCTAAACTCCTATGTCTTATTTGAAGGTAAATACAGTTTTGATAAAGCGCGAGAGCTTGATTTGCAATCACCCGACTTGGGCCTTAGGATTACAGGGTTTCCTCTACCCCTCAACTATTGTAACTCTTGGGCTGAAAAGTTAGGGATTGTTGGTCAAGTATCAGAAGTGCCAATATAATAACAAAAGTGGAAAGGACATTACCCATGGAACAACCAAGCGAAAAAAACATGCAAAAGATGTGGAAATACGTGGAGAAATACACAGAAAAAAGTGGTACCTATTTACATCCTGACCGTGAGATAACCGAAGTTTTGGTAACGGGTTTGGCTCACCATTTAGACACTCTGGGCCGGCCGTTATGTCCCTGCAATTTTTATCCCGATAAAAAGGCAGAGGCTAAGTTACGCCGCTGGATGTGCGCTTGTAACGAGATGAAAAAATACAAATACTGCCACTGACTGCTTTTTGTTAATGAAGATGGCGTGCCCATCACCGAATATTTGCCCGAAGACCACGAAGGCCGGCAGACATACGGCCTGGTCAAAGACCCCTATCCCGACAAGGGCCGGGAATACAAAGACAAAGAGCTAGACGACGAATTAAACCTAATCTCGTAAAATGCCTGGAGGCACTGTTATTGCACTTCAGCAACGCATTTTCTTCTTCCTCTGACTTACGCAGTTGAACCTATTAAACAAGGCGACAGTCACTTTTTTCTGCAAGCCAACGTTCGTTTAGGCCAAATAGGACGATTTGTTACACATAAGTGACTGTCACCTTTTGAACTGCGTAACTCATAAGGTAACTCAAAACAACCAGGCTAGCTTTATGAAACTGGTTGAACAGGCGTACCAGGCACCACCGCATCCGGGACCATCATTAGCCTACCGTATCGCGCATCGACTGAACACGTTGGGCCTATCAACTTGGTTAGGGCACTTGCCGGATCCGTGGGCTACCACCCTGGCCAAACCTCGTCGATGGGTGTGGCGGCGATTTCGAGTTTAGGACGCATAAAATACTTTACCGGTACTGTGCAGAACGTAGGGTGTGGAATGTGGGACGTGAGATTTTATGTTCTACGCCCCACCCCAAACCCCTCTCAAACCTTTTTGCCGCAAAGCGAGATAGGCTATACTTGGACGGTTTTCTTGTTCGGCCTCGCCTTTACCTTTCCATTCCTACGGGTATGTTTTATGGGTTGAAAAAATGACCCTCTAAAAATTAGGACGGTTACTATGGTTGATAATTCAATTGTTTGTGCATATCTTTATATCATTAGTCAGTACGGCTATCCGCCGCCGGCTAAAAATACATTTCAGCATCTTGAACAGATGAAGGCTCTGGGCTTTAAACGTGTTGAGCTTGAAGGCATACGGCGTGCTCACCTGCTCGAAATTTATCAGCAGCGCAACGAGATTGCCGGCCACGTTAAAGCCCTGGAGCTACAGGTACCCTACTTTTGCGTCGTTCTGCCCGGCCTGGCCTCGGCCAACCCCAACGAACGCGAAGAGAATGTGCAGCTCTTTCGCCAGGGCTGTGAAATAGCCGCGTTGCTGAACGCCAAGGGTGTCTTAGACAACGCGCCACTCCCGCCCTTTGTCTTCCCTGAGAGCATCCCCATTGTGCGACACTACGACGAGGACGTTCTGCAAGCAGCCCACTTTCCACCCGATCTGTCGTGGGACACCTACTGGGGTGATCTAACCGACACCTACGGCACGGCCTGCGACATCGCCGCCGAGTTCGGCTTGACCTATCAAATGCACTCTTGTTTAGGGGTTCTGGCGGCAACGACCGATGCTTTTCTCTATTTTTACGATGCGGTGGGCCGCGACAACATGCGCTTTAATCTTGATACGGCCAACCAGTTTGTCCTTAAAGATAATTTGGCGCTTTCTCTGCGGCGACTGGCCGGCCACATTGACTACATTCATCTCTCTGACAACCGGGGGTTTAAGGTTGAACACCTTGTGCCGGGCCAGGGCGCAATTAACTGGCCTGTTTTCTTTGAAACGCTCAACTTGATTGGCTTTGATGGGTTAATTGGGCTGGATATAGGCGGAGCTGAGTCTGAGGTTGGCGATATCGATAGCGCTTACATCCAGTCGGCCAACTGGTTAACTGAGCATTGGGCGAAATAAGACCGAACAATGGGAAGTCTACTTGCGCCTGCATCCCATCTTTCCCTACTTTCTCAAGACTCGTCTGAATGACGCGGCCCAGGTTGAGCCAAAGCAGGCTATCGAAGCCGCCTTCTGCGAGCATTACAATATGGAAAGCGCTTATCGGACAACGCATGCCCCAGGTAGCAAGCGCCGACGGTGCCTCAGACAGGGAGCGGCAGAAGCGCTTTAGGCCGTAGGTGCCAGAATGCGATTCATGCGGGCGCGGTCGATTGTATTCCAGACAATGGAGTCCCAATCCGTATCCGGAATTACGGGTCGTCCTGTAAGGACTGTTGGATTCTCTTGAAAAGCAACTTCTGATTTTTGCGTAAGTGCTGGCCTAAAGTTTCAGCCGCTGGAAGGATTGGTTTCAGCCGCTGGAAGGATCGGTTTCAGCCGCTGGAAGGATCGGTTTCAGCCGCTGGAAGGATCGGTTTCAGCCGCTGAAAAGGGTGGTTTTAGCCCCTAAAAAGGGTGGTTTCAGCCGCTGAAACTTATAGCCCCAGCGGCTGAAACTTTACACGTCTTTCTTCGCCTCGCCTTAGCCTCACTCCCCCATCTTGTCTTTCCCCCCAAAGCCCCTATAATCGGATAATCAGGCCTATACAGGAGAAGATAGCTTGCCCAACGTCTTAGGTACCCTTGCGCCCTACGCCCCGCCGGCCATAGTGCGGGCGGTAGTGGCTAATCCCCGCCTGCCCGACCGGCCCCAGATTGAGCGGCTGCCGGCGGCGGTGTTGTTTGCCGATGTCTCCGGCTTTACGCCCCTGACCGAAGCGCTGGCCCAACGTGGCGCACGCGGGCCGGAGGAGCTAACCACCCTGCTCAACCACTATTTCACCCGCATGATCGATATCATCGAAGCCGAAGGCGGCGAGGTCGTAAAATTCGCCGGCGATGCGGTGATGGTGCTCTTTCCCGCCGGTGACGAGCCGCTCGGCCACGTGGTGCGCCGGGCCACCCAGGCCGCCGAGGCCATGCAGGTGGCCATGGCCGAGTTCGCCCAACTGCAAACCAGCGCCGGGCCGGTGGCACTGGGCATGAAGGTCGGGCTGGGCGCGGGCATGGTGCTGGTCATGCAGGTCGGCGGGGTGCTGAACCGCTGGGAGTACGTCATCGCCGGTGATGTGCTGCGTCAGGTGGCCGAGGCCGAAAAGCAGGCCGAACGGGGCGACATCATCCTCAGCCCCGAAGCGCAGGCCGTGCTCCACCCCGATCCCCTGCCGCCCCAACCGCTGCCCCTGCCCGATTGGCCGGCGGTGCCCAACGCTGCCGCCATAGCCGACGTCTTGCAGCATTACGTCCCCGGCCCGGTGCGTAGCTGGTTGGAGAGCGGCCTGCAAGCTTGGCTGGCCGACTTTCGGGCGATGGGCGTGATGTTCATCGGCGTCAAGGGCCTCAACTACGAGCAGCCCGACATTCTCGATACGCTGCACGCCTTTATGAGCGCGGCCCAAGCTGTTATCTACCGCTATCAAGGCACGGTCAACCGGCTGGCCGTCGATGATAAAGGCACGGTGCTGCTGGTGCTGGTCGGCGCACCGCCCTTTTCACACGAAGATGACGCCCTGCGCACGGTGCGCTGCGGGCTGGACTTGCACCAAACCGCCCACCAGCACGGGCTGGAGTTGGCTATCGGCATCACCAGCAGCCGCATCTTCTCCGGGCCGGTCGGCAGCCCCACCCGCCGCGAGTACACGGTCATGGGCGACGCGGTCAACCTGGCCGCCCGATTGATGAGCCAGGCCGGCCCCGGCGGCATTCTGTGCGATGAGGATACCCGGCGCAAAACCCAGCAGCGGGTCGCCTTCGATACCCTGTCGCCGGTCAAGCTAAAGGGCAAAAGCGGCCTGATCCCCATCTTCCGGCCCACCGACACCGCCCAGCGCCAGGCCGTTCAGGCCCGCATGGGTTTCTTGGGCCAACAAAAGCTGATTGGTCGTCGGGCCGAACTCAGCCAATTTCAAGCGCTGGTCGATGCCGTCGCCGCCGGACACAGCCGAGCCTTCATCCTGGAAGGCGAGGCGGGCATCGGCAAGTCGCGCCTGATTGCCGAGTTTATTCCGCTGCTCGAAGCCAAGGGTATGACGGCCCTGCTGGGCGCGGGCCGCAGCATGGAGCAAGAGACGCCCTATCGCGTTTGGCGCGATATTATGACCGCCTTTTTCAACCTCAGCGAGACCGGCCCGCTTATCGAGCAGCAGCCGCAGGTCATCGCCCAGGTCGAAGCCATCAACCCGGCCCTGGTCGAGCGGCTACCGCTGCTCAACGATATCCTCAATCTGGGCCTGCCCGACAGCGAACTAACCGCCAACCTGGAGCCAACGTTGCACTACCAGAGTTTGGTCTCGCTGCTGATTGCTCTCTTCCAGAGCGCCGCCGACCAATCGCCGCCGGTCCTTATCCTGGAAGACGCCTACTGGCTCGATACCACCTCGTGGGATTTGACGCTGCAACTGGTGCGGGGGCTAAACGTCATCCAGTCACCGTTTTTGCTGATAGCCGCCGTGCGCCCGCCCGAAGGGCTGGTCATGCGCCCCGAACCCATCATTCTGGCCCAAATGGACATTGCCGAGCGGCTGAGCCTCGACACGATGCCGGACGACGAAATCCGCCATCTCGCAGCGGCACGATTGGGCGTTGAACTCGACCAGGTGCCGGTGGCGCTGAACGACCTTATCTGCCAACGCTCCGGCGGCAACCCCTTTTACGCAGAAGAGGTCATTCACCTGCTGCAAGACCAGGGCATCATTCGCCTTGATGAGGCGGACGACCCGACCCAAACCGCCCGCCTGACCGTGGGCGATCTAACGACGGCCATCCGGCAGCTACCTCATACTGTCCAGCAGGTCGTCCAGGCCCGCATCGACCGCCTACCGCCGGAAGAGCAGCTAACCATTAAGGTCGCCGCCGTGTTGGGCCGCACCTTTACGTTCGCCATGCTCAGCGACGTCCTGGCCCAATACGCCGCCATCGAACCCCGCCGCCTGCGGGCCTACATGGATGACCTGACCTACCTCGATCTCCTGCCGGTTGAAACCACCGAGCCGGAAGTGACTTACATCTTCAAGCACATCATCACCCTGGAAGTCGCCTACGGCACCCTTTTATTCAGCCAGCGCCGCCAACTCCATCGCACCGTGGCCGAGTGGTATGAAACCACCCACGGCGGCCCCGATTTTCTTACTTACACCTGGCTCTTCAAGGAGGGTAATTGGTTATTAGTAAATGGTAATTATTCTCCCTCTGAAGTAACAGAACCTCCAACTACTAATCCCCCAATCTCCCAATCCCCCAATCTCCAATCTCCAGTCCCCAGTCCCCAATCTCCAATCTCCAATTACCAATTACCAATTACTAATCTCCCCCTCCCCCTCCTCGCCCACCACTACCACCACGCCGAAGACGAAGCCCGCGAGCGCGTCTACGCCCACCTGGCCGGCCGGCGGGCCGCGCAGCAATATGCCAACGCCGAAGCCGTGCGCTACTTTAGCCGCGCCCTGGAATTAACCCCGGCTGATGATGTCAACGCCCAGGTCGAACTGCGGCTGGCCCGCGAGCGCGTTACCGATCTGCGCGGTGAGCGCGAGGAACAGCAGCAGGATTTAACCGCGCTGGCGGCCTTGATCGAGGCGGACGAGGCGGGCCGCGACTCCCGTCGCGTCGAGGTGGCGCTGCGTCAGGCTCACTATGCCGAAACCACCGGCGACTACCCGACCGCCACCATGTACGCCGAACGGGCGCTAGCCGAAAGCCGCAATCAAGAGGTCTTGCTGGACGAAGCCCGCAGTTTGAACTTGTTGGGGCTTATCGCTCGGCGGCAGGGGCAGTATGAGGCGGCTATCGGCTGGTACGAACAGGCTATCACCGCGCTGCCGGAAACGACCCTGGCAGCCGATGCGGCGGATCAACTTAGCCGGGCCTTAATCCAGGCCTTGAACGGTCTGGGCATCGTGCTGCGCCAGCAGGGCGATTTCAGTCGGGCGCAGCAGTATTATGAGCGTGCTCTAACTTTAAGCCGCCGCATTGGTAATCGTCGGCTGGAGGCGGAACTGCTGAATAGCCTGGGCGTCACCGCGTTTTACCGGCGCAACCTGACCGAGGCCATCGATCTCTGTCGGCAGGCGCTGTTGCTTCGCCAGTCAATTGGAGACCGGAGCGGAGTTGGCACAACGTTGTTAAATCTCGCGATGGCCGTCAGGAATAGTGGTGATTATGATCAAGCCCAACGCTACTACTCAGAAGCGATATTAACGCAACAAGCTGTCGGCAATCGGTGGGAAGAGGTCAATATTTGGAACAGTATGGGGGTTATGCATCAGGAGTTGGGTGATTTCACCAACGCCGAAAGTTGCCTGAAGCGCGGGATAACCTTGGCCCACGAGATTGGCGATGAAGTCGGCGTGGCCTATTTACTGGCCAACATGAGTTTAGTGGCCTACGAGCGTGGTGACTTTACAACGGCTAACTACACGCATCGCAATGGCCTAGCTATTGCGCGTGAACATGACGAAAAGTATCTCGTTACACTTTATCACTACCATATGGGGCTTACTGATTTACAGCAGCAGCGGCTGCCACAAGCTGCCGAGCACGCTCAACGCTCGTTAGAGCTACAGTTGGCATCAAATGCACGGGTGGCAACAACCGGAAGCCTGGCCCTGCTTGGGAAAGTCTACCAACTGTTCGATGATCTGCCCCAGGCTTTGGCTTACACAGACCAGGCTCTCGCTATTCTTGACGAGTGCCAGGGTGAAGGCCCTGAATTTCCTCAGTTAGACTACTTTTTCTGCTATCAGGTCTTGACCGCCGCCGGGCAGCCCGAACGCGCGCAAGCTGCTTTGGAAATGGCGTACGAGCTTGTTATGAAGCGCGCCAACAAAATCACTAGCCCCACGCTACGCCAATCATTTTTGGAGCAGGTCAGGAGTAATCGGGAGATTGTGGCAGCTTATAAGGGGAATGAGGCATAGGAGTTAAGACCTGACAGGTTTTCAACGGTTTCATACGGCGTAAGATGAAGGACGAATGAACCTTTATTTACGCCGGAAGGTACTGTATAAAACCTGTCAGGTCTGGCGTGCGTGCGTTTTTACCGCACTACGACATCATCAATCACCCAGCCCCGGTCGGCGGTGGTGCGGTCGGTCTCCAAGACAAAGCGCAAACGAACCTGGCCGCTGTAGGCACTCAAGTCGATGGTTTCCTCTTTCCAGGTCAAGTCCGGCCACTCTGAGTCATCATTCCCCTGGGCAGTAGCGGCAGCGCGCGTTTCGGCAGGGCTGTCGTAGATACCGCCGCCGCTGTATTGGGCCAACTCTGACCAGGTTGCGCCATCGTCGGTTGAAACCTCAACCCTGGCTTGATCCTGGCTGCTGCCCAGTTCGGCCAGGATGAAATCGTGCCGGAAGGTCAGGTTGGCTGCGGGGCAGGCTGCCAAATCGAATGAAGTCGAGGTTATAGCGGTAGTAACGGTGGGATCGCTACCCACGGCGCTGCGATAGTTGCCGCTGGGGCTGTCGCTCATAGCCCGGTTCGCGTCCGGCTCAAGCGTCACGATATCCCAGTCGCCGCTGCCGGTCCATTGGCTGTTCCCACTCTCGAAGAAGTCGTAGAAGCATGCGTCTTCGGCGGCGGCAAAGCGGGCAAAACGCCCCGGCTCAACTGCCCTGGCCGCGCCGCCCGGCTGGTTGAGATTTTCAACCCACACCTCGTAGGCTCCAACCGATACGTCGCCCGGCGTCTCCAGGTTGGCGGGAATATCCGTTGCCAGGGTCGATGAACTGACCACACGGGCGGTCAGGGTGTAGCGCTCCGTTGCTCCGACTAAAATCACGCGGGCCGGTTCGAGAAAACGGCTGCCGCTGATAACCAGCGTTTGGGTCACCTGGCTGGTACTGACCGGAGAGATATCGCTGATGGTGGGTGTGGTAATCCCGGCCAGTAGGGCGTAAATGCCCGGCCCCTGGCTACGGGCCGAGGCCAGGTTGTAGGTCTGGTTGACCTGGGTGTTGAGCGCCTGCCAGCGCTCACCGTCCCAGAAGTAGATACCCAATTCCGCCTCACTGCGTTGTTCCACCAATACATCGTTGCCCCGGTATTGGAAGCTAACGGAGCCATCGCGCAAGGCCGTCTCTGCCGGGAAGCCGGTAGCAAACAGGTTGTAGCCGCGCCCAATAGCCACCTTGTCGGCAGGTAGGGGCGGTAAGCCAGCCATATCCTGTATGGCGTAGAATTGACCAACGGCTAAATCGAAATTCTGGTCAAAGTAGGTCATCTGTCCATCCGGTGAGACGGCCGGTGCATTGCCTTCCCCATGAACGAAGCCACCGCCACCGCGTTCAGCACCGCCGCCACCGCGTTCAGCTCCGCCGCCGCCACGCTCGGCACCACCGCCGCCACGTTCGGCTCCCGGATTGCCGCCGATACTGTAGCTGACGATGGTCTCCCGCCTTGGGTTGGTAAAGGGCGGCGCGTCCGGCCCTTCATCGACCCACAGTTGGAGATGGCCGCGCAGGACAGGGTAGGGTAGGGTTAGCACCGTTGTGTAAAGGCCATCGGGATCGCTGCTAAAAGGTAAGGTTGCGGTGAAGGCTTCGCCCAGTTCAGGATAGAGGCGTGCCCTTAAATCCAAGCCGGGTGAACCGACCCCGTCGATAGCCAGCCGGTAGGTGGTCGACGTTTCCGGGCTGATGGTGATGAGCGGCTGCCAGGTTTCATCGCGCTTCATTTGCAGCCGCTCGTCGCCGGGGCTAATGATCTCGCAGCCGAATTGGTTTTGGGCCTGATCGAAGACACACAGACGGTCGCCGACGGTTGCGCCCCTGGCCAAAACCCGGTTCTGCCCGCCGACCGGCGTGCCCAGGTCGTAGATGTACTCATAGGCATCGGTTTGGCTGTCGGTGCCAAGCCGGTTGCGTAGCAGAAAGGCACGGGCCGAAGAGGAGCCGACAGCGCTGTTGGCGTAGTCGAGGTAGAAAGTCGGGTCTTCCAGCGGATTGGTCGGCGTAATCGGCCGGCGAATATCGACGGTGGTCAAGTCGAACGGGATGCGGGCCGGGCCGGGGTTGTCGGCGTTTGGCGCGTTGAGCCAGGGGTACCAGCCGGTGATGGTCTCCCACTCGGCCTCGCCCAACTCCTGAGCGCCCAGCGTGTCGGCGCAACCGGCCCCCCAATTGTCGGCTGTGACAAACTCGGTGTTGTTGATGTTGTAGACATCGCCCATCGCGCTGCCCCGGCAGGAGTCGACCGAAGTCAGCACCTGCGCCCCATCGAACTCGCTTAGCCCCAGGTAGGTGTCTTCTAAAAAGAAGAAGTAGTGGCCCAGTTCGTGGGCCAGAATCACCGGCCAATCGACACCGATGCTTTGGGCCGGGTTACCGTAGCGGTTCCAGGTCGCGCCCATCTTGACCTGGCCGATGCTGTAGGTGATGGTTTTGGTCGGGCTGATGATTTTGGCCGTGTCGGTCAGCACCATGCCGCCGATGGTGGCATGGGGGCGCAGCCGGTTGGTTGAGTGAACCTTGATGTGGGCCTTCTCCCAGAAGTCGCCGTTTTGGCTGACGATGACGTTACCCAGCGCCACCTGACCATCGGTGAAGTCGTACAGATGTTGCGAGGCCCGTTTGAGGTCGAACTCAAGCTGGCGCAGATAGGCCGGGTCTTGGGTGGCGTCCCACTCCAGCGAGACATCCAGATCGAACAAGATGAGCGGGTTGTCGGGCGAGACGATGAGCTGCACCAACCCCAGATCCGTCACGCTGTCGGCATTGCCCACCGGGGTATCGAGACCAATCGGCGTGGGTTGGCCGTTGGTGTAGTAAAGCTGCATAGCGCCGCCGTAGCGGCTGGTGTAAGGCTCGGCCAGCGGTTGCGGAGCCAGGGCTAAAAGGCGGTCGCCCGGTTCGATTTGCCCCTGGCCTTGCAGGTAGCCGTTCTGGTCGGTAATGAAGGGGAGAGACCCACCCAGCGGCAGGCCGCCGCCATCAACTTCCGCCGGGAGCCGGTAGACCAGCGCCCCGGAGATGCCGGTGGTGTTGCTCAACACCTGAATTTGGGTGCCGCGCACCCGGAAAGGGTATGATTGGGCCGAGACCGCCACTTGCCGAACCCCATCGGCCACTCCGTTGGCTATTGATGTCTGACCGGGGTAGGCATCCAGCCGGAAGACGACGTTATCACTTTGGCCCAAAAAGCCGCTGTTAAGCACGTCCCAATTGTAGACAACATCGGCGTTGTAGAGGGCGGGGGTATAGGTTTCTTCATTTATAAGGGCTTCCGCCACCTGGGTATCGACTGCCACCTGGGTGATGATGTGGGTGGGGGTTAGCGCATCGGCATTGATGGCCGGGAACCACTGCCCGCCGCCGTCGGGTGAGTAGAAGGCCCGCAGTTCGGCAAATGGTACGCCGGTGGCGTTAGAGAGGGTAAAGTTGATGGGGATAACGTCTTCTTCGTGGATGGTTGGCGTGGCGTAGAAGTTGGCCGGGGCCAGCGGTGGCGTTGTTTGGTTGATGTTCAACGTCACCGCCGGGTTCGAGAGCGTCAGCGGATCGGCCAGCCCCTGGTTCAGGAAGAGCAGATCGGTATTTTGTTCAGCACGAAAGCCATTGCTGTTGCTGTTGCCCAGCGCCAGGTCAAGCAAGCCATCGCCGTTGGCATCACCCCAGGCGATGCTGGTGGTTCGCGCCGGTTGGGCTGACACCCACGACGCTGCCTCGGATAGGGTGCCGCGCCGGTTGAGGTAGATTTTGCTGGTGGTAACGCCGTTAAAGCGGGGGCTGCTGCCGGCGGCTAAATCGAGGTAGCCGTCGCCATTGACATCGCCCCAGGCCACCAGGCTTTTCAAGTCGGCGTCGTCAGATGTCCAGACCGGGTCAAAGAGAAAGCCACCGCCCTCATTGCGGTAGATTTTGTTGGCGCTGCCGTTGGCACCGACGGCCAAATCTAAATCACCATCGTTGTCCACATCACCCAGCGCCAGGCTGTAGACGTTGTCGCTGGCGAACGTGTAGGTGGCCGTGACCGGCAGTTGGCCGCCGATGTTTTCGTACACGCTAATTTTGTTATCCGGGGTGGTATCCCACCGGCCTTGTCCGGCACCGGTGACGAGATCCAAATCGCCGTCGCCATCCAGATCGCCCCAGACCAGATCGATGGTGAAGTTGGCCTCGCTCGACACCCAATCGGGCGGCTCTTGAAAGGTGCCGTTTTTTGTTGAGATAGATCTTGTCAGGAGCTTTATCGCCGCTGTCATCAAAGTTGGTCACGAGCGTATGGCTACCAACGGCCAAATCGAGGTCGCCGTCGCCATCAACATCGCCAAAGGCGACTTTGGTGGTTACTTCATTGCCTTCACCAAGCCGGAGCGCAGGTGTTTCGGGCAAGCGGCCGGCCTGGCTGAGATAAAGCTCATTGAAGCCGTTCGCGGTAAGAAATCCTTCGTTCCAACTGCCTTCCGGCCGGTTGCCGACGGCCAAATCGAGATAGCCGTCGCCGTTAACATCGCCAAAGGCTAGAGTAGTGGTGGCGCTGATGGATTCAGACCGCCAGACCGGCTGCATGGTGTCGCCGTCGAGCCGGTAGATAATGTTGGCCGCGCCGACCCAGCCGCTCATCCA
>JAGRBZ010000202.1 GCA_020433805.1 Anaerolineae bacterium | reverse complement strand
CCGGCGAATGCTTCACGGTTTGAAATGTTTAAGGGATTTCTCCGCCTCCGGCTACGAAATGACATTAAATGTGTATAGTTCTCAAATAAAACGTGGGATACAGATACTATAATGATAATGGGGCAAAACTCAAAAACTACTTAGGGGGAGAAAAAAAAGCACTTTATTGGATATAAAACCGCCCGGTATCGAGTAAAACATAGGTTTTGTCCGAACTGCCTTGAAATATAAGGCCTTGTTCAAAATTTTGTGATAAGCCGACGTTATCAAAACCATATTCTTTATCTAAAGCCCAGCCCAGGGGGCCATCGGGGCCGCCCAAATGGGTACGCCATAACCAGCCAAATCCACGCCGAGGCTCTACAAAGCCCGGCGGCGGGGTCATGCCGATGCCGTCCGGGTTGCTGTTATCCCATTTCCATTCCGGCTCCGTTAAACGCCAGCGCCCTTCGCTCAACTCCGTACCGTCACTCAACCGGTCGAACACGACGTAAACCCGATCGGTATCGACCCGCCAGAACATGTGCCCGCCTTCAAAAACCTCTTCGGCGATGGTTCCTATTCTTACCAGATCACCGGTGGGACAGCCAAGCCGCTCGCGGTGGGCGTCCCACGCTCCCTCAAACGGCGAGTTGGGTACCCGACTGCAATTTTGTCCTAGCGGCGTTGGTGATGGTTCGGGGGTGGCGGTATCGGTTGGGGTAGGCACGGCGGTTTCGGTCGGTGTGGCCGTGGCGGTTGGCGGAACAGGCGCTGCGGCAATATCGTCCGGCAGCACCTCGACAGCGACGCGATCAACTTCCAGGGTACTCCAGCCACCGGCTTCGGCGGCGAGCAGCGGGCTGCCGAACCAGATATGCGTAGGAGGCGTCGAGACCGGTGGCGAACTGTAAATCGGCTGACCGTTTAGCTGCACGCTGTAACTGTCGCCCAGGAAATCGATCTGCATCTCCATTTTATCCAAACGGGGGGCAGATAAGGTGTACCCTTCCTCGCTCTGTGGGCCAAAGACCACGCGCCAGGAGTCGCTGTCTTGCCATACGGCCAACTGCTGATTCCGGGTCATCGCGTCCCGGTCGCGGTCGGGATTGAAACCGACCGGCAAGGTTCCTAAGGCAAAACCGGCTCCGCGATTGGCTGCGGTTAGATACTGCAGATCCATATCGAGCCGAAAGCGATCGACACCGGCAAACGGCTCAAGCGCGGTGTAAACGACAGGATAGTTTTGTCCCGCACTTGATAGGCGCAGAACACTATTGTAAATCTGCATCTGGCCGCTGCCCAACTCAAAATCCCACAAGGCCCGATCTAACCCCAATTCATTAAAATCATCGAGGAAGATGGCTTCACCGGGAACGAGGGGCGCGGTGGCTGTTCCGCCTATGGGGTTGGGTGTCGGGGGAAGCGGGCTAACGATCCAGATAGCTCCGGCAGCCACAATAATAAGGCCAAAGAAGAAAACAATACCGGCCAGCAGCCATAATATCCGTCCACGCCGATTCGCGGATCGACTGTCAGCCTGTGGCGGCGGGGGAGGCTTCCTTTGCTCATAACCGGGCGAGGTGCTGTATTGGGTAGGCGATTCTGACTGATTATATTCGGACGGCAAGAAGTAGAGCGATTGCACCGGTATCGTCTCTAAAATACCGGCGTTGCAGCGCTGGACAGCCCGACGTAAATCGTTGACAAACGCGCCGACACTTTGAAATCGATCGGCAGGCTGCGTCGCTAACGCCTTGCGCACGCTTTGGTCGATGAGCGAGGGGATTTCCGGGCGCATCATCTGCACAGAGGGAGCGGGTTCGTGATTGCGCTTGTAGATAATCGCCTGGGTCGACTCGGCCAGATGCGGCACCTTACCCGTAATCATTAAATAGGCGATAACACCCACGGCATAAACGTCGGTGGTGGCATCGACTTTGCCGCCGCGCCCTTGCTCCGGCGACATATAGGCCGGGGTGCCGCTGTTGATGCCGGAGGTGGTAAACATTGTGCTGGCTTGCAGCACGCGAGCCAGTCCAAAATCGGCCAGAAAGACCCAGCCGCCATCGAGCAGAATATTGGCCGGCTTAACATCGCGGTGGATGATGCCGCGCCCATGGGCATAGTCCAAGCCGGTGGCGATTTGCTCCAGATATTTCAAGGCCTGGTCAAACGACATCGGCGCATCCATCACATCGGCCAGCGAGTGAGAATTCTCGATGTAGCGCATCACCAGATAGGTATATTCGCCCTGCTGTCCGAAGTCGTACACCGGCAAAATGTGGGGATGCTCAAGCTGAGCAATGGCCTGGGCCTCGCGCAGAAAATAACGGCTAAAGTCGGGATCGGCGGCATATTGGGGCGGCAGCACTTTTACGGCCACCCGTCGCTCCAGCCCCAACTGGTGGGCCATAAAGACGGTCGCCATACCGCCCTGGCCAACCTGCTCGACGATTCTGTATTTGCCTAAAGTCTTGCCGATAAGTTCTTGCATGGGTAGGGGGTTGCTGCGTTAATTCGCACTTTCACGATCCAGGCTCAAAACTACTTTGACCTTTTTATCTTGAGCCGGGTTAATAATAATATGGTTCGTTTGGTCATCCTTCGAAAAAGCCAGCCGGGCTTTCTCCTCAAATACATCCGTCAGAACAGACGTCCAGCCCAGTGTTGATAGTTCGTTTTGATAAAACAAAGTCGCACTGACCGGGCTGATGGCGCTGGTATATTCTAACAGAGCCGGGTACACGGCGGTCAGTTCGGCATCGTCCGGGCGAGGCAGTTCGGCCAGGGAATTGTGAAACAGAAGTTGACCGGGTGGCCGAATCATCTGGCGTTCATTCAAGCCCGTTACTTCGTAAGAAAGAGCCAGGTCGCCTTCATCCAAAATGTGGGCATGCGGTATCGGCGTTACAAACCGCAGGGTAGCCGTCAACGCATAGCGGCGCACCAGGTTTTCGTCATCGAGCCAAATCGTTCCTGCGGCGCGCTCAACAATAACATTGGGATCGCTCAGATCGTGTTCAGTGAAGTCCCACTTGGTTACCGGCTCACCCTCAAAGGTATCTGTCTCCGCTGGCGCAGATGATGTCTTTGGCATAAGAAATAGCGAATTCAAATCAAACAAGCCCACGTCCTCAGGCAGAATTCGGGTGCCGGGCATCTGCTCAAACCAGGTCCAGCCGAGCGGCTCTTTGACATAGATGGTATTATCGCGTCGATAATATTCTAAGGGTTCAGTTATATTCTCAAAACCGGCTTCATCACCTGAGACAGTCATTCGAATGTGGGCAGCGTCATCTTGATTATCGGCCTGCATTACGCTTGTAATGTGGCCCGACACGGCTTGCCCGCCGCGCGTACCCTCGAAATACACGTCATACGCCGCCTCATAGCTATCGACGTGACTTAATTGCGTCCTAGCGGACTCCAAGCTAAGCGTATAGGGCGTCGCCTCCGGTGTACTCACCGATGAAGCGTCCGTACCGGCATCGCACGCGCTCACCAAAACCACGAGCGACAAACCCAAAATCAACAAACGAAGCGGCATCAATTGCATCCATCCATCAAACTAACCACCAAACCTACCCTATACTATCACTCATTTCACCATCGTCAAACTGGCGCGGCTGACAAAAACAGGGCCGCCCGCTGCGTCGAGGCGTATTTTTAAAAGGTCAGCGTCTGTTGGCGGCAGTTCGATGGTAAACGTTTCGTCACTGGGGCCAACCATCAACGTATCGAGCTTCGTGTCTCCCGCAAAAACCGCAATAGAGACCGGGGCTTCGGCCTCCGTTGTGGCTGTTAGCTCCAACGCAAGCGATGAAGCGGCCGGATGATGAACAAAGAGCGCGTCGGATGACGCATCTTTTGCAATCGAGCGACGGACTGCGCTATCACCCTGCTCCTGCCGGTCGCCCCAGCCTTCGCCCAAACTTAAGTACGGTACCGTCTCTGTTTTTGACGGGGTTTGATAGACTTTCAAACGGCCGTCATCGTAAAACGGAGCTGCGTCCGGCAGGGCAGCGGCGACCCACTGCTCGGTGGCGTCGCGTTCGGGGCCGGGCGGCATCTGCCAGTAATCGAGCACGATGTAGCGCAGGTTGAAGTCAAAAAAGATGGTTGGCGCTACTTCGTCAAGCGGCTGATCGATGATGTCGGGGCCGAGGCTTCGCCACTGCTGAAAGACCGGCACGCGCCAGGCCAACTCCAGCGGATTATCGCGCGAGGTATAGGCCGTGAGCAGGGGGCGACCGTGTACGGTTTGGTGTAGCAAGGGCGTAGGTCGATCCCAATTCATCGGCAGTTCGGCCACGACGAAATCATCCGGCTCGGCAGCGATGTCGAAATAAAATTGCGGCGTATCAATGGTCGAGATGGGATAAGGCACGGCTATAAATTCAAAACAGATCAGGGCTGCGGCGATGCCGGTGATCCAATACGGGCGACGAGCTGCCGATTGAGCATTTGTCAACCGGGCTAAGGCCATCGACACCAATACGCCCAGGCCGAGCATAAACATCAAGTTATAGCGACTCAACGAGCGGGTCAGATCGATGAACGGAACGGTGTAATAGAGCAGCAGATAAGGCAAGGGAAGCTGCCAGCCGCCAAGCGTGACGATTTGACCGTTAATATGAAGAAACGGGCCTAACGACAATACAAAATAGATGGCAATCATCAGCGTCCAAAAGCGCACGATGGGGCTGCGCCGGCCACGCATGATGATGTATCCGGCTAAGAGAAGCGGCACAAATCCGGCAAAGATCAAGCGCTCGGAGGTGGTGGTGCTGAAGTTATCGGCGATAGCGGTAGCCCACGCACCCCACAGCGGATGCATTTCCGAGGGCGTAACATAAGCCAGCAGATCGGCGGAGAGGGTGATGTTTTGCACCAGCCCGGTCTCCAGATCGGGGCGGGCGCTGGCGTCCAAGATCATCGGCACCAACAGGGGCGAGACGGCCACGCCAAAGACAAGGCCGACAGCAGCCACAATGAGCACCGGTCGAAAGAAAAAGGCTGAAGGCCCGGCCCCTGATCGCCAGCGATAGACCATTATCCACAGTAGGGTAACGCCGGTAAAGATAAGGAGATAGAGCGTATGATACAAAGCGACCAGGGTAGCGAGTACAAGAAACAAGGCGGTCAGGAACACATCGCGCCATAGATGCGGCGCAGGTCGGCTGTCGGTGGTCCAGGGTTGCAGGGTCCGCAGCAGCCACAGCACGTAAAAAGCCGGCCAGGCCATCGAAAAGACCTGCATATGGCCTAACAGATGGGCCATATGAAACGGGGCCATTGTAAAGACCAGTCCACTTACAAACGCCGCCGAACGCAGGCCGCATGCTCCCTGGGGAAAAAAGCGAGAGAGGGTGTACAAAGCCAGCAGGTACCCGGCATAACCGGCCATGACATAGCTGGCAAAGACAACGCCGTTGTAGGCTATCGCCAGCCCAAAATTGAGCTGGAGCGGCAAGGTCCATAAGCCATTGAAGATATTGAGGGTGTGGAACAGCAAACTGACGCCGGTAGGCGCGTACAGGTAATCGGTAAAAAACGGATTGGTGCCGTCGACCAACAGCGCCTGTTTAACCCACCACAGGTTCCAGTAATTCTGCCAGCCGTCGAAACCATCGCCGGGAATGGCATTAGTGAGATGAAGGGCAACCGGCCAAGTCATCAATATCGTCAGCCCCAAGTACCCGAGTAAAATAAGAAGCGTTTGTTTTTTCACAGTTTGCGAGTCTCGGAAAAGTGCCGGGCTGTGTGTTAAAGACAAGACCTGTCAGGTTTTACAAGATGAGTGGGCGTAATTCAGGATCGGATCGTACGCATCGTACGCCAAACGGTATCTTCAAAAACCTGACAGGTCTTTAAGTTTTAAGCAGCGGCCAAGCACAAAGTCAGCGGAGATGATACCCAACAACCCTCATTTAAGCAATCGGGCGGTAGGTTGAACTTTTTTTCTTGATAGGGTACTATTGGGTTCACTACATCATCTAAAAAGCAGCCTTAATAAGCTAGCTCCACGTCTGCACAATTCTCTCCTTATGTACGGCTATATTACTCCGTACTCAAAGCGTCTTTTAGTAGACATTATCGGAAACAGCAAAAAACCAGGTGACAGTCACTTTTTTGGCCCTAAATAGGGGCGCTTTTCCGCGAAGAGGCTCAACATAGAGCACGTTAAGTGACTGTCACCTTAATTCCGATAAAGTCTAATCTATACGGGACAATACGAGGACTTAACAATGAAGTTTGGCTTCGACTCCTACTTGATCAAAATTGTGGCCCTGGCCGCGATTTACTTTGGTGCAGCTCAATTTGAGTTTCTTTTCGCGTCTACCGAAAGCAATGTTACGCTAATTTGGATACCGTCCGGCATCGCTTTGGGCGCACTCCTTCTCTTCGACTATCGGTTATGGCCGGGAGTTGCTTTGGGTGCCTTTTTCGCCGCATTCTCCACCAACGCATCGATAAGCTTAGCTGTAGTAACAACCTTGAGCAGCATCTTGGAGGCACTGCTCGGAAACTATCTGTTACGTCGCGTTGGATTTCGAAATTTTAGTCAGGTGCGGGATGTGGCCTCCTTTATTCTTCTCGGAGCCGGTCTTAGCCCGTTACTTAGCGCGGCTGTCAACGCGGTCGGCCTGGGATTGATTGAAGCAGCCCGGTGGCCAACCTTTTTTTATACCTGGTGGATCTGGGGAATGGCCCATGCTATGGGGATAATGATTGTAACCCCGCTATTGCTGGCTTGGAGCAAACGGCCTCACCCTATCACGCATTGGGCTTTACCACAATGGCTGGAATTTGGCGTAATTTTGTTGGCGGGAGTAGTCTCCAGCCTGGTAGCTTTTGGCTACTGGGCCATTACAGAGCGATTTCATCAGGCTTTTGTCTATCTTCCCTTTACAATATTGTTGTGGGCCGGGCTACGCCTCGGTCAAATCGGTGCAGTGACGGTTATGACGGTGACCAACATCTTAGCTGCACTGGGGGTCGTTCGTGGGTTTGGTCCTTTAGTCGAGACAACAACGCTCAACGAGCGTCTCTTTTTGCTCTGGATATTTATGGCTATTGCTTCGATTGCGGCCTTATTTACAGGCACCCTGACCGCCGAACGACAGATGTCTGAAGAAAATTTTGATGAAAGCCACGTTGGATTGATGGGAATGATTAAATCCGCCTTGGATGCGATTGTTACTATAGATGAAAACCAACGTGTTGTTCTCTTTAATTCCGCTGCCGAGCAAATGTTTGGCTACACGGCTGCCGACATCATTGGGCAAGCCCACGATCGCCTTCTGCCGCAACGATTCCGAGTAACACACCGGCAGTATATCGACCGATTTGGCCAAACGAACGCAACCAATCGCAGCTTGGGACACCTTACTCCCCTACAGGCCTTGCGAGCCGATGGCCAAGAGTTTTTTGTTGAAGCATCGATCACCAAGGTGGACGTAGCCGGACAACGATTTTACACCGCTATTTTGCGTGACGTCAGCGAAACATTACAAATTCAGAAAAATCTCCGCCAGAGCGAAGCCCGCTACCGCTCGGTTGTTGAAGATATGCCGGGTTTGCTGTGTCGCTTTCAACCCAACGGCATTCTTGAGTATGTGAATGAGGCTTATGCCCGCACTTTTAACCAAACACCGGAGACGCTCATCGGCCAATCGTTACTCTCGCTTATTCCGGAGGAAAGTAGAGCCAAGGTAATGGCCGGTTTAGAAGCACTAACGCCAGAGTCACCGGTGATAACGCAAGAATATTCGGTTCTAATCCCCGGCGATACCCTACAGTGGCAGCGTTGGACCAACCGCGCGTTATTCGACACCGCCGGACAGATCATCGGCTATCAAGCCTTTGGTCTGAATGTAACTGAACATAAAAAACTCGAGCTGCAATTATCGCTTGTACATCAAGCCATTGAAAATTCACTAAACGGCTTTGACATTATCGATGAAGATGGAAAATTCATCTATGCTAATAAAGCCTATATCGAGATGTGGGGTTATGACTCGGCTGAAGAGATTATGGGGACATCGCCTGTTCACCATTGCGCTGCTCCTGACATTCCTCGGCAGATCATCAAGCAATTAAAAGAAACCGGTAGCTGCATTATTGAATTTAAAGCCAAACGCAAGAATGGCAGCTTATTTGATGTTTTGATGTATGCTCTGCTGGGCCACAACTACGAGGGTCGAGAAATATATTATGGCACCTCCATTGATATTTCCGAGCGCAAACGCGCCGAAGATAAACACAATATCATCTTTCGACGAAATCAAGCTTTAGTACGAGCGCTGGGCGAAATAGTGTATGATTGGCATCCTAAGCAAGGCAGGTTAGATTGGAACGGCGAGTATGAACGCATTTTAGGGTATACCCCCGAAACGATGGGACATGACACAAAAAGCTGGACAAGTCGTGTACACCCCGACGATATAGAGCGCGTTTTATACGAAGTAGATGCTGCCGGTCGAGAAAATCGCCCTTATAATCAGGAATACCGGTTTCTACAGCAAGACGGAACCTACAAATGGATGCATGATCAGGGCATTTTGTTTCATAATGTCCAAGGAGAACTTGAACAGATTATCGGTATCTTCCGCGACATTACCAAGCGCAAACAGGCCGAAGAAGCTTTGCAGCAAAGCGAGGCGCGTTACCGGGCTATTGTCGAAGATCAAACCGAACTCATTTGCCGTTCAACGCCCGATTATGTACTCACTTTTGTCAACGACGCCTACTGCCGATTCTTTGGACGCTCGCCAGAAAAGTTAATTGGGCAGAGCTTTTTGGAGTTACTCCCCCCGGAAACGCGACCCATTAAATATGACAACCAGGCCCGTCTTACTCCGGAAAATCCGGTGCTTAATGATGAACACCAGGAAGTGAGATGGGATGGAAGGCTGCGCTGGCTGCATTGGACCGACCACGGCATCTTTGATGAGTCTGGTCAATTGATTGAGGTTCAAACGGTGGGCCGGGATATTACCGAACAAAAACAGGCTCATCAGCAAATTGAATTTCAAAAAACGCTGCTGGAATGTGAATTGGAAGCTAGCCTTGACGGCATTCTTATTGTCTCAGCAGAACGGAAATGGCTTTACTACAACCAACGCTTTGTAGACATGTGGAATCTTCCCCCGGAGGTAGTTGCGGCCCAATCCAACTCGGTCGCTTTATCATATATTCAATCGATGGTGGTTAAACAAGAGATATTTATAGCCGACATAGAATATCTGCTTGATCACCCCACAGCAACAAAACGTCAGGAGATTCGGTTAAAAGATGGTCGAATTTTTGACCGCTACAGCGCTCCCATTATTAGCGCAGCGAATGAACATTATGGTCGCTTGTGGAGTTTTCGGGATATTACCCGCGAAAGGCAATTAGAAGCACAGTTGCTACAATCGCAAAAAATGGATGCCATTGGCCGGCTGGCCGGAGGCATTGCCCATGATTTTAATAATATTCTGGTACCAATTATCGGCTATGTTGAATTAGCCTTGATGGAGCTATCATCGGAGGACAAACTTTATGACGATTTGCAGCGGGTACGGGCAGCAGCCGAGCGCGCGGCCGGTTTAACCCGCCAGATCTTGGCCTTTAGCCGCAGGCAAGTTTTGGAAATGAAGTTTGTTGATCTTAACGCCCTTGTTAAGGATTTTCAGCAGTTGCTTCAGAGGCTCATCGGGGAAGATGTCGAGCTACAAACATTTTTGGAACCTGCGCTTTATGGAATTGAAGCTGATAAAGGACAAATAGAGCAAGTACTGCTCAACCTTGTGGTCAACGCCCGTGATGCGATGCCGACCGGCGGTAAGTTGACCATAGAAACGGCCAATGTCTATCTGGATGAAACCTATCTTGAAAAATACACCGACTTCCAAGTACCTGGCCACTATACGATGCTGTCTGTTAGCGATACTGGCCAAGGTATAGACTCCGACACGCAGAAACTGATATTTGAGCCTTTTTTTACCACCAAAAAACAAGGTGAGGGAACGGGGTTGGGTCTATCTATCGTCTTTGGTATTGTTAAACAGCACAACGGTTACATTTGGGTTTACAGCGAGTCAGATAAGGGCACAACTTTTAAAGTTTACCTTCCCCAGGCCAAAGCGTTAAACCTCATACCCAACTCAGCGGCTGCAGAACCCGGATCGCATTACGGTACAGAAACCATATTGGTGGTTGAAGATGAAGAAATGGTGCGTCAATTGGTGTGTGAAACCTTAACATCACATGGCTATAAAATCCTCGAGGCCCAAACCCCCGCAGATGGTCTTCGTCTGGCGTCTGAGTACAAAAACACCATTGATCTCTTACTGACCGATGTCATTATGCCAAAAATGAATGGAAAAGAGCTTTATCAAAAAGTGATAGCAGTTCAGCCTGATATTAAGGTCTTATACATATCCGGCTACACCGATAACGTCATTATTCATCATGGCATATTAGATGAAGAGCGCCATTTTCTACAGAAACCATTCACCGTTCAGAGGCTAACGCATAAAGTAAAACAGGTTTTAACTTCTTCACCAACTCAGTAAAGCAGCCGAGCGCTTTGCACCACACCGCTCGTAAAATTAAACATCCTTCTTTGCAAAATTCACCTTATCGAGAAAAGTGCTATAATTGCAGGTCGCAAAATCCTTATGTCATAGCGACATATCCGTTTATGGTTAGTGTCATTAGTTTTTCGCCACAACGATTCATAAAAAGTAGTGCGTATTACGTAGTACGTAGTACGTAAAAAAGCACTCAATACGCATTACGCACTACGCAATAAACAAAGGCTCAAATTATGGCGAAAACTTAGAGACACTAACGTTTATGCAAAAATAAACACACGCAATTGACTGTATTCTTGATAAAACAAATTAGAAAAGCCATAACAAACCATCCGCTGGCGGTCGTGATCCTGCTGGCTTTTTTAGGGCTGGCGATCATTTACAGTCTCGTTACGCCCCCGTTCGAAGCCGGTGACGAGTCGCGTCACTACGCCGTGGTGAAATACATAGCCGATACCGGACGGCTGCCGGTGCAAAACGTAGCGGAAACCCGCGAACAGCAAATTCACTGGAGCCATGAAGGCAACCAACCGCCGCTCTACTATGCCCTGGCCGCACTGTTAACCGCCGGCATCGAAACCGGCTCATGGGATGACGTATTCTGGTACAATCCCCATACCACTATCGGCAACCCGCTGCGCCCCGACAACAAAAACATCACTATTCACCCACCCGGCGAAAGCTGGCCCTGGCGCGGCCACGTTCTGGCGGTTCACCTCATCCGATTTTTGTCGATAGCGATGGCTCTGGTCACCGTAATTGCTGTTTATGCCATTGCGCACTCGCTTTTTCTAGGCCACCGCTGGCTGGCCGCCGCGGCAATGGCTGTCACCGCCTTCAACCCGATGTTTATCTTCATTTCCGCTGCCGTCAATAATGACAACGCCGTCATCATGTTCGTCACTCTGGCCCTGTGGCTCATGGTCGCTATTGCCGAATGGGCCAACCAGCCGGCGACGACCAATCTCGTCCAACGTATGCCTTATCTCGCCGCGCTGTTGGGCTTACTCATCGGCCTCGGTGCATTGAGCAAACTTTATGCCTTCGGCCTCCTCCCCCTCGCCCTCTTACTTTTCATCTGGATCGCCTACAAAACCACTCGCCCTCCCCACCCCTCTACCGCCCAATCTCCAATCCTTCGGCTTCGCTCAGGACAAGTCTCCAGTCTCCAGTCTCCAATTACCAATTATCAATTACTAATTACCAATCTCCTCACCTGGAGCGCCATCTTCGCCGCAGTCTTCATCATCACCGCCGGTTGGTTCTACATCCGTAACGCCCTCATCTACGACGGCGACATCTTCGCCCTGCAAGTTATGCGCGAAACCGCCGGTCAACGCCGCGAAATACCGACTCTGGCAACGCTCAAAGCCGAATTTGAAGGTTTCCGCATCGCCTACTGGGCCTTATTCGGTGGGGTCAACATCCTCGTTAGCAACTGGATTTACACCGTCCTCGATTGGCTCTCCCTAGCTGCCTTCATTGGTTTATTGGCTTACTTGCCTACCTTCACCATCTCCCTGTGGAAAAGTACTCAATCACCCTCCCCAACTCAACGAACTCTAAAAACTCCACGAACTCAACAAACTCTAAAAACTCCACAAACTGCCCCTACTACATTTCTCATCCTCCTGAGTTGGTCGGCCATTATGGTCGCCGGCTTCATCGTCTGGAACTTAACCCAACCCGCCGGACAGGGGCGGCTGCTCTACCCGGCCATCTCGGCGATTTCGGCATTGGGTATCCTGGGCTTAACCTGGTGGATACCATCTGACCGAATAAAAAACATAGTCGCCGGTCTGGTCGCGATCGGACTTTTTTTATTAGCCGCAATTACACCCTTGGCTACGATATCTCCCGTCTACGCGCATCCACCGATTCTTACCGAGGCCGAAATACCAAACGATATACAGCCGGTTAATTTCACCTACGATGATGCCGTCAAGCTCATCGGCTATCAGCTACACACCCCTACCGTCCGACCGGCAGAAACGGTTGATTTGACCCTGTACTGGCAAATTCTCAAACCGACCGACCTCGACTACAGCATTTTCGTCCACTTGTTGGGCCGCGAGCGACAGGTCATCGGCCAGGTCGACACCTACCCTGGTAGCGGTCAGTGGCCCACTACTCTTCTCAATCCAGGCGACGTTGTGGCCGATACCTATCACGTCCCGGTCGCGCCCGACGCCGAGTATCATCACGCCCCGACCCGCACCAACATCGCCGCCGGTATCTACGATTTTTTCGAACCGGGTCGTCCCGGTCGTCCGGCGGTTAACGCAGCGGGCGAGCCGGTCGAGCCGATTGTCGCCTGGGCCAAACTCGTACCCTGGCAGTGGCCCGATCCACCACAGCAAACCGAACCGGTTGAATTTATCGACAAAGCGCGGCTACTCAGCTATCGCCTTCATGATGACCAACAGGCGTTGACCCTGACCTGGCAGGTTGAAAACCCTTTTGACAGTGATTATACCGTTTTCATCCAGGCCTGGGACGCCAAAACCGGCGACTACGCCATTGGCTTTGATGGGCCGCCGGTGCAGGGCAACTACCCCACCTCGCTGTGGAGTCCCGGCGAGGTCATTGTCGATACCCATCCGCTGGACCCGTCGGCGCTGTCGCCCGGCACCTACGATCTTATCGCCGGACTCTATAATCCCGCCACCAGCGAGCGGCTGCCCGCCCTCGGCCCCGACGGCCCATTGCCCGATTACGCCGTTCACATCGGCCAACTGCGAGTAACCGAATGAAACGCGCCGGTTTGGTTGTCATTCTGGTCATATTTACCCTCTTGACCATCTACAACTCGGTACTGCTGCCCATCGGCGAGGCCGATGACGAAACCGATCACTACCAATACCATCGCTTCGTGGCCCAAACCGGCCACCCGCCGCTAACCGAAACCGAACGCCGCGAAGCCGGATTCAAAGGCGGTCTGGCCCCGCTCTACTACTGGCTAACCGCCTGGCCTATTGCCTTAGTGGGTGAAGACAGCCTACCCGACATCCGCCGCGTCGACTCGCGACCGGAGCGTCACATTCCTACCGATGGGTTAGGCATCAATCACGTGCTGCACACCCTTGATGAGACGTGGCCCTGGCGCGGCCAGATACTGGCCTGGCATTTAGTCCGGCTTCTTTCACTGCCGATGGGTTGGGTAACGATCATCGCGACGTATGCTTTGGCGCATCGTTTGCAACCCAAGACGCCTCTAATTGCTCTTATGGCGGCGGCGTTTGTGGCCTTTTTGCCTCGTTTTGTCATCAGCAGCGCCGTCATCAACGACGACAACTTAGTCTTCGCACTTACGGCCCTGCTGCTACTGGTCCAAGTTATTATCCTACAAAGCGATCATCCACCCACGCCAAAAATCATGGCGCTGTTCGGCGCACTTTTCGGCCTATCACTTGTCACCAAATATTTCTCCCTCATCCTCATTCCCGAAATCCTGTTCACCCTCTGGTTCGCCTTCCGCAAAAAAACCACGTCCCACGTTCCACGTTCCACGCTCCACCCTTTACTCGCTTTTCTCATCGCCCTCTTTCTCACCGCCGGTCTGTGGTTCATCTTTATCACCCTGCGCTTCAACCGCATTAACGAACTTGGCCTGATCCCCGGTCTCGCGGCCTCTCTAGGCGAACCACAGATCACCGAGGGTTTGATTGGGCTGATCTCCGGTCAGTCGGTACGACCGGTTGCCGCAACGTACGCCCTGCCGGAATGGTTTGGACTGCTCTATCGCTCGTTCTGGTTTGAGTACGGCTGGATGCGTGTTTTTGCTCCAACCTGGATTTACATCCTTTTCGCGCTCTTTAGTCTGATTGTCATAATCGGGTTAATCGAAAAATACGGGTTTTACGCAAACAATCCAAAAACGAATGCCCACTCCTCTGAGAATAATCTCTGTATCGTACCGCCCACAATTCATGCGTTGTTCATTCTGCACATCTCGCTCTTCCTGGCTGTTGTTCTGGCTCGCTACATTCTCAGCGCCACCATCGACACCGGCCAGGGGCGGCATCTCTATCCGGCGCTGCCGGTGATTGCTTATTACGGATCGGTGGGGCTGTATCGTCTATTTTTCTCGTATGACGTAGTGCGTAGTGCGTATTTAAAATGGCTTTTCTCGCCAATTGCGGGGGTGGTGTTAATAACGATTTTGTTTATTAGCCCAGCGCTTATCAGCCTGCAACCGGCTCTCTTCATTTGGCCTCACTACGATACGCTGCCGGTTACCACTGCACCGGTTCAAATTCCAACTGCCCAGCGATTCGATCTGGAATTTGCCGATGGCGTGTCATTCCGTGGCTTTGTGGTCGATGAGGCGATATCGGCGGGCAACGCGCTACCGGTCAGTCTCTATTGGCACGCAGAGAAAGAGGCCCAGCAGGATTATCTCGTATCGCTCTGTTTGCGTGATGATCAAGAACGCTCTGTAGGCTGCTGGCGCGGTCAATTTGCCGACGGGCGTTATCCGGCTCGCGCTTGGGAAGCGGGCGACACACTTATCGACACCGTATTCATTCCGACGCCGACCTGCTATCGCCTCACACAGGCAGAATATACCTTACACCTTGGTGTGTGGGCGCTCGATCCGACCAGCCCTACGCCCACCTCACCCACGGGCGATCCGA
>JAGRBZ010000201.1 GCA_020433805.1 Anaerolineae bacterium | reverse complement strand
TGGTCGAGCGGATTATCCAGGCCCACCAGCATGGCCAGCGAACTGTTGCGACTGCGTCCGGCACGACCGGCCTGCTGCCACAAACTGGCGACCGTGCCGGGATAGCCGACCGACACCGTGGCATCGAGGTCCCCCACATCTACCCCCAACTCCAGCGCCGAGGTGGCGGTTACGCCGATAAGCCGGCCCTGAAACAACGACTGCTCTATCTCGCGGCGATGTTCGGCCAGGTAGCCGGCCCGATAGGAGGCAATGCGGTCGGTTAAATAGGGTGCGGTTTGATCAAGCGATTGGCGGGCGTAGCTAAGAATGAGTTCGGCCACTACCCGGGCTTTGGTAAAGGTGATGTTGCGTACCTGATGGCGAATCAGCTCGGCAAAGAGGCCGGCGGCTTCGCTGTTGGGGCTGCGCCGGGTCGATTTTTTCTCATCAACAAAAGGTGGATTCCACAGCGCAAACTGCTTGGGCGCTTGGGGTGAGCCGTCGTCATCGATCACCACGGGTTTGAAGCCGGTTAGCCGTTCGATATGGTCGCCGGGGTTGGCAATTGTGGCCGAGCAGCAGATGAACTGCGGCTGATTACCGTACAGCGCGCACAATCGGGCCAACCGCCGAAAAATCAATGAGACGTGACTGCCAAAGACGCCCCGGTAGATATGGGCCTCATCGACTACCACAAATTTGAGATTCTTGAGAAAATGGCTCCACAGCCGGTGGTTGGGCAAAATGCCAACGTGCAGCATATCGGGATTGGTCAGGATGATGTTGCCCTCACGGCGAAGCCGGGTTCGGCTGTTTTGCGGGGTGTCGCCATCGTACGTGCCGAAGCGCAGCGTTGGGATGGGGCCGCCGTTGTTTTCAGCAGCCGCCTTAAAGCGCTGGGTCAAATTCTTTAGGCTGCGCAATTGATCTTGCGCCAGAGCTTTGGTTGGAAAAAGATAGAGCGCCCGCGCCTGATAGTTAGCCGCTACGGCCTCCAGCACCGGAATGTTGTAGCAGAGCGTTTTGCCGCTGGCTGTGCTGGTTGCCACAACCACATGCTGACCGGCCCGGGCTGCATCGATAGCCTGAGCCTGGTGGCTGTAAAGACGCTCTGTACCGCCGGCTTTGATAGCCTCAACTAACGAGCGCATCATCGGCTTCTCTAACGAGGCGTAGCGCGGTATCCGTCCGCCAATGCGCTCAACATGAACCAGTTGGTTTTGGTAAGCGCGATCTTTTTTGAGTTGATTGAGAAAATCGGTTGGGTTCATCATTCTTTGTGCCCCTATTTTACCATGCGGCATCAAAAATTTGAAAGCAATTTGGTGATCTCCAACTTATCATAAAATAAAAATAAAGAGTACTATAGTTGATTTATAGAATTCTGTGTATAATTAGTATAATCCAAAGTTCATAGTGATTAAGTATCTCTCTTAAGGGATGTTACGAAAGAAAGAAAATGGATCCGATTATTTTATTGTTTGTTGGAGTAGTATTGTTTTTGGTGGTGCTCATTGGGCTGGGGCTTTTATTCTTTTTGCGCCGGCAGCAACCCGCGACGAAGCAGAAAACGGAAGAAGCTTCGCCTACCAAAAATGCAGGCAAAACAACGAGCCAAGCAGTAGAGACAAACAACAATAAGGCCCAACCCCAAACCAATTCTAATCAAGCTACAGCCACCACGAATAGTGTCTCGCCCCCTATTAAGTCAGCGCTTACCGATCAGCCACTCGATACATCATCGGATGATAAAATTCGTATTTTATTGGTGGATGATAACTTGGGTACCCGTGATAATGTTTCGCGGCTTCTTTATTTTGAGAAGGATATGGAGGTTATCGGCCAAGCTGTTAACGGCCGAGAGGGTGTTGAATTGGCGGTAGAGCTAAAGCCTCATATCGTGCTGATGGATATTAATATGCCCGATATGGATGGCATTACGGCTACGCGCGAAATGGCGGTGCAGGCACCATACAGTCAGGTTATCATTATGTCGGTTCAGGCTGACCAGCACTATATGAAGCGCGCCATGGCAGCCGGAGCCAGGGATTTTCAACCGAAACCCTTTACTTCGGAAGAGCTGGTAAATTGTATTCGTCGGGTTTATAAAGTTGGTATCCCGGCCTATCAGCAGTTTGAAGTTATGGAAGAGACGAAAACTAAAAAGAATCAGCAACCGGCGGCGGCAGGTGACTCTTCTACTCCAAGGATGGCGCATACGCCCGTCGTTGTCGTGTATAGTCCTAAAGGAGGCGTTGGTACTTCGGCCATCGCCGCCAATTTGGCCATTGCTCTGCACCAAAACCACGGTGGTGTTGTGCTGTTAGATGGCGACCTGCAATTTGGTGATATCTCTGTTCATCTCAACACGCGGCCAGAGCGCACTATTAGTGATTTGGTCCACGATGGTAATTTGGAAATCGATCTCGTTCAAGATATTCTCATAGCCCATAATTCGGGAGTGAAGATTTTACTGGCACCGCCCCAACCCCAACTGGCAGATATGATCCGGCCGGAGATGATGAAGAATATTATCACGAGCCTCAAGAATGATTTCAAAATGGTAGTTGTTGATACGCATAACCATCTTGAAGAGCTAACGCTTAGTATTCTTGAAATGGCTGACTATATTTTGCTGGTCCTTACGCCGGAATTACCGGCCATCAAAAGCAGTAAGCTGTTTTTAGAGTTGGCGGAGCAGCTTGAGTTCCCGATTGATCGTATCAAAATTGTTGTTAACCGTGCCAACATGCCCGGTGGGATCAACCTGACCAAGCTTGAGAAAGTGTTAAATGTCGACAAATCGTATCGCATCCCGTACGACTCAAAACTGCACTTTGCTCTAAATAACCGGGGGCTTTCAATTTATCAACAAGATCCGGGTGCCCCTTCGGCTCGAGCCTTAGCCGATCTGACGCAAGAATTGTTGGCAGCAATGCCCGTTTCTGATGATAAGTTGGAAAAAGTGCCTTAATCTCTTTTCCTCTGCACTACCCTGCATTTTGTCTTCGTCATCTATGGAGTAAAGCAACCCGTATATTTGGGTGCCTCGTAACCATCTCACTGTACATCGTTTTTGTACTGTACTTCTCTTGAACAATGCCGTTCAATAACAAAAATTTACCACACATAAATAATCGAACCACTCCTTAACTAAACAATGCGCCAGGTAGCTGTGCCATTCGACACGATAAAAGTGCCTGGTCAGCCATACAGGGCGAATACTACTCGATTGTCGGGTGTAATCGGCCCTGTTTTCCGTTAAACTAAGTTGGGATAGCAGAAGCGATAACCGGATGGGTAGAGTCAGTTCCTCGTGGGGATTGGTTCCAAAAGCGAGTATCCAAACATGTGTATATTAGCGAAACGAGGCGTGAAATGCAGCAAAATTATGATCCCTCCGCCACCCCCTGGCACATTAATGAACGCGATTATCCCAGTCACGATAGCTTAATTGAAAAGGAGAAATTTCTGCTCCAGTATGCTCTCTTGGCTCCCTCAAAGTACAACATCCAACCCTGGCGATTTGACGTAAATGAGAAAGAGGTTCAGTTTTGGCTCGATCCGGCCTGTTGGCTGACCGCATCGGATCCCAATCGGCGGGAATTACATATTAGCATTGGGGCCGCTTTGGAAAATTTTCTGATTGCGGCTGAACATTTCGGCTTTGGACACACGGTTACGTACTTTCCTGAAGCCGGCAAACCGGAATGGATCGCCTCGGTATTGCTATCGCCCAACGGATCACCTTCACCTTTTCGAAAAGATAAAAAATTGTTCTATGCCATCATCAATCGCCACACCAGCCGCGCCGTCTATGAAGCGTTGGCTATTCCTAAAGTCGATTTGAATCAAATAAAAAATTGCTGCATTGAATCGGAGATCGAATTATACTTAACCGACGATCTTGCCCTAAAAAAAGAGATCGATGAATTGATGATTCGAGCCGATGCCTTACAATTTGCCAATTCGGCCTTTCGAGAGGAGTTAAATTTTTGGATGAAAGAGGGCGGGTTCGATGCGTCTTGGATTATTGCTAAAATGGGTCGCTTGGCCACAGCGTATCTGCATCAAGATGGATCATCGCCGGATGGGAAGCAAAATGCACTGAGCCACGCACCGTTTTTGGCTGTGCTGTATTCAAAGGAAGATGATCATAAGGCCCATGTGCAAACCGGCCAGGTATTTGAGCGGATCGCTCTCTCGGCGGCTTCACTGGGCGTTCAACTTCAGCCGATGACCCAAATTATCGAAGTTCCGCAATGCCGGGAAGAATTTAAGCCTCTCGTTTCCCTTGAAAACGCATATCCCCAACATATCTTTCGACTTGGCTACGGCAGCCGAGAAAAGTCGCATACGCCTCGCCGGCCCTTAAATGAGCTTTTACTGTAAGACTTTTTTGATAAGAGGAGGTATTTCTATGTCAACAAAGATGACGCTTATTCAAGACTTCCTGGCTCAGGAGCGGATTGCTGTTGTAGGTGTCTCACGGGATGAAAAGGATTTTTCGCGCGGGCTTTTTCGGGAATTCTGCAACCGGGGGTATGATGTTGTGCCGGTCAACCCTGAAGCAGCGGCGATCGAAGGGCGATTGTGTTTTGCCCACGTTCAAGATATTCGGCCGTCTGTTGAGGGCGCTTTATTGATGACGTCTCCCGAACTTACGGATAAAGTTGTGCGCGACTGCGCCGAGGCCGGTATTCGCCGCGTATGGTTGTACCGGGGAGTCGGGCCTGGTGCGGTTAGTGAAAGTGCCGTTGCATTTTGTCGAGACAACGACATTGAGGTGATAGACGGGTATTGTCCCTATATGTTTTTTTCAAATACTCCCTTTGTTCACAAAGCCCACGGTTTTATGATGAAACTCATGGGAGGGTATCCCAAATAATCGAATGATGGCCGTCATTTATGGCGGCCACCTATTTTATTGACGCGGAGAAAATTTTGAGAGCATCAAGTTTCTTTGAATTCTCTGCGTCTTTTTATTTGGAAGTCGCGTTACTACAAGAATTCTAACAAGCGTTGGCTGATCAATTTCGACTGGGCAAAGACCAAATCGTGGCTGGCATGCGGCAAAAGTTCGGCTTGGAGGTTGGGGATCAACCATTTAGCCCGGTTGATGGCCTTGACCGGATTGTAAATTACCTCTTGTTTACCAACTAGCAGCAGCGTCGGCGCGGTAATATGACGCAGTTGGGTATCGGACATTTTAGAGGGGATCACGCGGATACATTGCCGAAAGCAGCGTTCGCCGGCCGCAGCCTGGTCGATCATGGTATTAAACTGTTCGTGGTAAATCGGATTGTCGATATGTTGATGAAGAGAAGCCCATTTGAAGAAACGATGTGTAAAATAATGATTAGCAAACAGACCTACCGGTGTAGCTTGCAGCAGAAATAGAGGGCTTATTGAGAGCAGCGTGCCGCCGGGAGCCAAAAGCCCAATTTTGTCGACACGCCGGGGCGCATGCAGGGCAAAATTGGCCGCCAGCCAACCGCCGAAGGATAATCCGACCAGATGCGCTTTTTTCAGGCTTAGCGCATCAAAAAGATCGCTTAACCACTCCATGAATGGGGCAATTGAATACAACGGGCGGCAGGGAATACTCAGGCCAATATCACCGATAATATCGATCGCATAAATTCGAAATTTCCGGCTTAGTGGGCCGATCATGGGTGCCCACATGGTCGAGCTGACATTAAAGCCATGCAGTAACAGCAACGGTGGTGCATTTTTGGCCCCGCAGACATTGAGGTGCGTTTGCCCCAGTCGCGTAGGTATATCGACCGATTCAACGGGAATAGGCCAATGCGAAAGCATATGGTCGTAAGCGGCTCGGTAAGCCTCTTGACCCTCATGCGATTTAAAGGGATAGGGCGGCCTTTTTTCGGGAGATTTGAGGAAAAATCTTTGCAATTATTGTAACTCTCGCTAAAATCAATCTGTTTTGATTAAACTGGAGGAGGCAGGATGAGTCAATTATCGTCTCAAACTTCGTTTGAATACGAACACGATGCACCCGACCCAAATAGAGGAATGTGGCTTATTGTGGCCGTCATCATCGCCGTTATTGGCGCGTTTATTTTTTTGCGTAGCAGTCCGTCTGATATAAACGGTTATAATGAGCTAACGGCGCTACTCAATAATGGTCAGCCGAAGGTGCTTGAATTTTATTCCAATTTGTGAGCTACCTGTCTATTGAATAAGCCCATCGTCGATGGGTTAGAGAGCGATTTAGAAGGCAAAGCCGAACTTGTCCGGCTCGATATTATGACATCGGTAGGCCGGCAGGCGGCTTCGATGTACGGTGTTCGCGGAACACCCACACTTATAGTGGTTGACGGCCAGGGCGAACCAACTTTAGTTCAAATGAGTTTAGTTCGACCCGGCCCGGTAAAAAATCAGATTGAACAACTTTTAGCCCAAGTACAATAGAAATAATGACAAAACTGAGAGACTTTTTACTACAGTATGGGGCGTATCTGGCCCTTATTCCGGCGCTGGCAGCGTTGTTAGGCAGCTTATACTACAGCGAAGTGGCCGGTTTCATTCCCTGCACCCTGTGTTGGTATCAACGCATTCTTATGTATCCACTATCGATCATTATCCTGGTCGGTATTCTGACCCACGATGAATTACTCACCAATTACGTTTTGCCCTTCTCCATTATGGGGTTGGGTGTGGCCTTGTATCATTACCTTATTCAACAGGGCGTATTTAGCCATCCAACTACTTGCGCGGCGGGCATACCGTGTGATATGGCCTGGGTTAACTACCTGGGTTTCATCACCATTCCCTTTATGTCGTTAACGGCATTTACATTGATCACGATTATCATGGGCGCGACCAAATGGGCCGAGATGCAAGTGACCGAGTAAAAAGCTGCGAATATTCCTGTTACAATTGATAGTATTGATTAGAAGTTACGCAGTTGGCATGTCACCCATTCGACACGCTCAGGGCAGGTTTCGAGGAGGAACGACGAGAAATCCCTGTGACGGCTGTTGGCAAAGCGACTCCGTAGGGATTTCTCGCTATTCACTGCTAATGAACAAGCATCCTGAGTAGCGGAGCGTATCGAAGGGTGCTTGTTCATTAGCGATGGCGTAATCCTATGTTCCAAGGATTATGGATTGCTCGAAATGACATGCCGAAGTTATTTGTTTTTCAATCCTTAGCGAAATTTTGTCAGGGCGACAGAGAGAAATTGCTGAAACCAACCTCACTGGTCCCAATTTTTAAGAAGAGAACCCGCGATAAGCCCCAAAACCTTCAAAGTCTCCCAAAAAAATTTCTCTTTCTGTAAGCGACTCACAGCGCCGGTCTAGGTCTGCCAATTCTTGAGCAAATTGTTGACGGAAGTCATCTCGAATTTCTCGTGACTCCCAATAGTCTAAAGTCACATATCGTAACGCCTTTGAAACGTCCCAATGCAGCTCCGTACCTAAATAACCTTCACTCTTTTGAAACAGTTGAACCCAATCCCCTGTGGGGCCATAGACTTGTTCAAAGTCGTCACGATTCTCTTCTTTTATCCGATATTCCCATACATACACAAAGAATTTTTTGGTCTTTACCACATGCATTTCCCGAATAGACTATTTTTGATTTGATTTTACGCAGCGTATGCATTTTAATCTTGAGCGTGATGAATGTAAAAGAAATACGTTAACAACAGGCAATAGCGTGCAGAATCGCTGTGATCTAACAATTTTTAGAATGACTTTTCTTAAAATTTAGAGGCTACGCTATAATCCAAAGTATGAATCAATTTGATCGACTTGAAACGATGGCCCAGAGGCTTATTGAGGGAGCGTTTTCTCGCCTTTTTCACACGCAGCTCCATCCGGCCGATTTGGCGCGTCATCTGGCCCACGCTATTGAGAATGGATACCAGGAAGGCTCGCAAAATGGGGAGCCTTCCGTACCCAATGTTTACCACGTCACACTAAGCCCGGCTGATTACGACAAAATGATCGCGGGATCGACGGTTGAAGCGGAAACGGCACGTCTGCGTAACTATCTAATACGTTTAATTCAGGAGGTTGATGGGCAATCGACCGGCATTATCCAGGTAACGCTCGATCAATCAGCGGCGGTCCGTCCCGGCAAAGTTCGAATAAACAGCCGCTATACTAACGGCAACGGAACAAAACCGAGAACCAAAACCAAAGAGGCGTTTCAGATAGTTGATGATAAAGCCCGCCGCTGGTTGCTCCACATCGACGGTCAACAAATAGCGCTGGGTGAGCCGGTCTTCAGAATTGGCCGCGCTCTCGATAATGACATCGTATTGAGCGATCAAACCGTATCACGCTATCATGCGCAGTTGCGCTGGCGTGATGGACGCTATCATCTCCACCCGCCCGTTTCGCCTGATATTATTACCGAACAGGAAAAGACCATTCGACTTGATTCGCCGACAACGGTGAACGCTCAATCCGTAACCCACTATCCACTCAGCCATGATGACACGATAAAGCTGGGCAGTACGGTTTTGCATGTTGTTATCCAGAGCGATCCATAGATAGGACTACGTCGTGAGTTTGGATTGGATATTATTGGGGCTGCGGGTTCTGGCAACGCTGATTCTCTACAGTTTTTTAGGACTTGCTGTCTATATCATCTGGCGCGACTTGAAAAGTGCCGAGCAATTAGCCACCTCTCAAATTCAGTACCATCATCTGCGAGTCTTAACGCCTGGTGATGATCATGAACTGGCTGTGGGCGATATGGTTCCGCTTCAGCCGGTCACCTACCTGGGTCGCGATCCTGATAATACCATTGTTTTAAACGATTCGTTAGCATCAAACCGCCACGCCCGCATTAGTCGCGAAAATGGGGTTTGGTGGATCGAGGATTTGGGCAGTACCAACGGCACCACCCTCAACAATTTGCCCGTTTCCAAACCGATCTCGCTGACCCACCATGATTGTATCGGGATAGGGAGTTCAAGGTTTCAAATCGAGTTAGAGCGTTAGGCGTTTTAGAGGTTCTCTTGGGGGTACCCTATCATTTCGAGCGGTGCGCGAGAAATCCTCTAGAAACGTTATCGTTAGTGTCATTCGTTTTTCGCCATTGTTAAGAACATGATTGGCAGGATTGACGGATCAAGAAGATACAGAGAAAAAATCCGTCAATCCTGCGCATCCGTGTTCTTAAATCAGGTGGCTATAATCATGGCGAAAACTTTGAGACACTAACCGTTATCTATACCCGGACGCTGTAGGAAAATCTCGCCCTTCGGCGTCAAAACGACACGAACTTCATAATTTCTAACCATTGCAGGATGAGCGGATGATCTTAGAAAAACTATCCAACGCTTTCGGCGTGTCGAGCGTTGAGGATGATGTAAGAAAAATTATTGTAGAAGCGGTTAAAGACAGCGCCGACTCGTGGCGCGTTGATACAATGGGCAATCTGTTTGTGACGCGCAATCACCGGATTGAAACAGGAGAGACGCCACTTAAAGTCATGATTGCAGCCCATATGGATGAAGTCGGCTTTATGATCTCCGAGGTCAAGAGTAACGGCCTGTTGAAATTCAAAGCGGTGGGTGGTTTTGATCGACGTATTTTGTTGGGCAAAACCGTGGTGGTCGGCCAAAATCGGATGCCGGGGGTAATCAGCCTCAAGCCGGTACATCTGTTAAAGCGCGGCGAGCGCGATCAAGTCGGCAGCATCGACTCGATGAGCATCGACATTGGTGCAACCGGCGATTCTAACGGCAAAGTGAAAGCCGGTGACTTTGCGACATTTGCCACCCAATTTGCTTATATGGGTAACCGACCCGATGAAACATCACCCCATGAGGGTCTGGTCAAAGGGAAAGCTTTTGATGATCGAGCCGGCTGCGCGGTATTGATCGAACTGCTCAAAGGCGATTATCCGGTTGATATTGTAGGCGTTTTTACGGTGCAGGAAGAGATTGGGCTGCGCGGCGCTCGGGTAGCGGCTTATGCCGTCGACCCCGATGTTGCTTTTGTATTAGAATGTACCGCTGCTGATGATCTACCTGGTTTCGACGATACAACCGATGAAGGGTTCCCCCGTCTGGGAGATGGCCCGGCCATAACTGTCATGGATCGTTCTTTCATTGCCGATCGCCGGTTGGTCGATCACCTTATCGCGACGGCCGAGGCTGAGAGCTTGCCCTACCAATTCAAGCGGCCCGGCATCGGCGGTACAGACGCCGGAGCCGTCCATAAAACACGCGAGGGTGTGGCATCTGTCGTCGTCAGTGTTCCGGCCCGCTATATCCATGCTCCCGCCGCTGTATTAGACTTGACCGATTTTTGGAATACGGTTAAGTTGTTAACAGCAGCCCTTAAAAAGCTGCCGCTTAAGGAAAGCTAGCGTGCTAAAAGATTTAAAGATCAGCGTCCCAAATATCAACGAGCGTGATCACATTCCTTCTGAAGCTATTCAAGCGATAGTTGATCATATTGTCCAAACGTTTGAGCCGGAACAGATTGTTCTTTTTGGCTCTTACGCGGTTGGACAGCCCACACCGGGTAGCGATGTCGATCTGTTGATTGTCTTGGAGACTGAAAATTCAAAAAAGGCACAGCTTGATGTAGCCTTGTCATTCCGTGCTCCCTTTGGTTTGGATATTTTGGTTTTGGCGCCGCAAGAGATACGAGAGCGTGTCCGGAATGGCGATACCTTTCTTCATCATATTATTACAAACGGAAAAACACTTTACCAACAGATAGGAAAATTCGACTTACAGGACATCCCCATGCGCAACCCAGATCCCCAACGCGATAATTACGTACAAGAATGGATTCAGAAAGCAGAAGGAGATTTTTTAGCTGCGACCAGTTTGTTTAATCTCCAGCAAGCTGGCGTTACGGATGCAATATGTTTTCATGCGCAGCAATGTGCTGAGAAATATGCAAAAGCGTATCTCGTCCGGCAAGCAATCGCATTTCAACGGACTCACGATTTGATTGAGCTACTGCAACTTTGTTGCCAAACGGATAGCGAGTTTGCCACGATCACACGAGAGATGCAGGCTCTTAACAGCTATAGTGTTGAGACACGTTATCCGGGCCGTATTTCTACATTTGAAGAAGCCGAAGGCGCTGTTGATGTAATAGAATCAGTTCGACAGTTCATGCGATCAAAATTACAACTGGAAGACGAGACGGGAGTAGACGAAAGTTAAAATGAAAAATTTGATCAAAGCGCTTACCGAAGCCTACGGTCCGCCGGGGTACGAGCACGCTGTACGCGAAATTATACAAACCCATATCGCCGACGTGGCCGACTCCGTTGAAGTTGACGCCTTGGGCAACCTGCACGCCGTTAAAAAAGGTGCGGGCGAAGGCCTCACCATTATGCTGGCCGCTCATATGGATGAGATTGGCTTAATGGTTTCATACGTCAGCGACAAAGGCTTTGCCCGTTTTACCGCACTCGGCGGTGTTTTTCCGGATACCTTAATCGGCAACCGGGCGCTGTTTACCAATGGGGCCATGGGCGTTATCAATGCTGAAAATTGGCCGCGTCACGACAAAGTTGATGGCTCCCACAAGACACTGTACTTAGATTTTGGCGCTAAAAGTAAAGATGATATGCCCGTTCGGGTTGGCGACGTAGCCGCGTTCCAGCGCCCCTTTGTCGATTTGGGGAACGTTATGGTCGCCAAAAGTCTCGATGACCGCATCGGCTGTGTTATCTTGATCGAGACCTTGAAGCAGCTCGATCAGAGTCCGCACGACGTTCATTTTGTCTTTACCGTACAAGAGGAAGTCGGCGTGCGGGGTGCAACCACGGCTGCCTACAAAGTTCATCCCGATGTTTCGATTGCCGTCGATGTTACCGACAGCGGCGATGTACCGGAGCGCAAGAATTTTGAAGTGAATATGGGTGCCGGTCCGGCCATCAAAGTAATGGACCGCGGCATGTTGGCCCATCCCGGCCTTAAAAATTGGATGGTCGAAACGGCCAACGCTCACAATATTCCCTATCAAATGGAAATTCTCACCCTTGGCTCCACCGATGCCCAGGCCATGCAGTTAGCCCATGAAGGCAGCGCCGCCGGTGCACTCTCCATTCCGTGTCGCCACATCCACACCCCATCAGAAATGGTCAGCATCGACGATGTTGAAAACGCGATAAAACTGCTGCTGGCCTTGCTTAAGAGTCCGGCTAAATTGTAGAAATCCCGGAGATAAGATGCTGAGGATAAGAAAACCGACTTCGCTATGTCATTTCGAGCGATAAGCGAGAAATCCCCCAGAACGTTGTTTGAAACTGAGCGTTGTAGGAGATTTCTCGCCTTCGGCTTCGAAATGACATTCTTAGTTCTCAGCCGCGTAAGTCCTGATTTTATTTCTGTTCCTTAGCATAGTTTCCTCGTCCACTTCTTTCTTTTTATCAATCTATGACAACAGAGAAAGCGTATGAGTCAGACAAAAATTCACCCTTCCCAGCCGCGTACAACGGCTCAAATTCGTTTCAGTAATGGGCAAGTTCTGGAAGGCCCGCTCAATACCACCATTGAAGAGTTTGTTAAAGCAGCCAGTTTTCCGCCGGAACCTATCCCGGTGGCTTGCCTGGTTGATGGCCAGCTTCGCGAGTTAACCTACCATGCCGACCGCGATATTAACGTTCGGGTGTTAACGCTGGCCGATGGCGATGGCATGCGCGTTTATCGGCGCTCGCTGGCGTTCTTGCTGGTAGCCGCAACGAACGAGCTGTTTCCCAATGCTAAAATTACCATCGATTATGGCTTGAATTTTGGGGCGCTGTACTGTGAGGTAGAAGGTCGCCCTCCCTTCACCGAGGACGAACTCAAACAAATTGAGGCCTACATGCTGAAATTGGTCGATGAGAATGTACCGATTATCAAAGAGCGCATCTCCGTTGAAGAGGCCCGGCGTATCTTTGAAGAAACCGGTGCCGAGGATCGCTTGAGCCTGCTTAAGGCTCGTCGTAAATCGTATTTGACGACGTACACCCTAAAAGGATTTCGAGGCTACATGCACGGCTACAAAGTCCCTTCGACCGGGTATCTGCGGATCTTCGCGTTAGACACCTACTATAAAGGTTTTGTTTTGCGTTACCCGCGCACCAGTTTGCCCGATGAGCTACAGCCGCGTGTTGATTACCCCAAATTGGTCAAGGTTTTTGATGAATACGGAAACTGGATGCGTAAGCTAGACATCCATAGCGTAGGTAGGCTGAATGATGTGGTTAGAACCGGCGACATGCTGGAAACCATCTTGGTGGCCGAAGCCCTCCAGGAACAACGCATCGCCCAAATCGCTACCCACATCGCCTCGATTGGGCATCGCATTAAATTGGTGTTGATTTCAGGGCCGTCATCAGCGGGGAAAACGACGTTTAGCAAGCGGCTGTCGATTCAGCTTTTGGCGCACGGGTTTCAACCTATCGCCATTGGACTTGATGACTTTATTGTCAATCGTAGTGAAACGCCGCGTGATGAAGAGGGCGATTACGATTACGAAAGCCTTTACTCTCTACGCTTAGATCTGCTCAACCAAACGCTGCTGGGGCTAATGCGTGGCGAGTCCGTAGTGTTGCCCCGCTATAACTTTTTCAGCGGTCGCAGCGAGCCGGGCGAGACCATTGCCATTACGGATGAGCAGATTATCTTGATTGAAGGTATCCACGGCATGAACCCCGAATTGGTGTCCGCCCTACCGGCTGAAAGAATTTTTCGGGTGTATGTATCGGCGCTAACACAGCTTAACCTCGACCGCCAAAACCGGGTACCCACCACGGATACACGGCTCGTACGTCGCATTTTGCGCGACGCGCAGCATCGGGGCTACACAGCTAAAGATACCATTATGCGCTGGCCTAAAGTGCGCCGGGGCGAATACACCTGGATTTTCCCTTACCAGGAGAATGCCGATATTATGTTCAACTCGGCCCTGGTGTATGAACTGGCCGTGATGAAACCGATGGTCGAGCCGCTGCTGCGTCAGATTGAACCGGGCAAGCCGGAGCATATTGAGGCCAACCGGCTGCTCTCGTTTTTGCAGTGGTTTGAACCCTGCCCGTCTGATTTGGTGCCGACCAACTCACTTCTTCGTGAGTTTATTGGCGGCTCGGTTCTGAGGCCCTACAAGCCGGGGGATAAGCTCATGCAGGAAGAGTAGTGGGGGTAATTGGTAAATAGAAACAGATCATGGGGTATTCAATCTCCAGTCTCCAGTTACCAATCTCCAGTTACCAATTACCAATTACCTGTCTTCTAGCTGCCCCTCTAGCTCCGGGCTGCCCCAGACCGCCCAGGTCCACTCGTGGCTACCGAGGGCTTCGGTGGTGAATTCAAAGCGCATCACATCACCGGAAACCAGCGTCAGCGGGATGGTGACCTCTTGCCAGGCGCGGGCATGGCTTTGCTGCCCCCAAACCCGCATGCCGTTGACTTTAACGCCAAAGGCAACCAGGTTATCCTCTGATATCTTTGCTCCGTCGCGAATGCCAAAGCTGGTACGCAGATGAACATGGCGGATATGTTTCGGGATCGGGACGTAATATTCAATTACGGCCTGGCCAACAACCGGCGGATGCGCCCACAGAGCAGGCCGGCTCTCGCCGCCGACAGTTGCCAGGGACATTTTGACATCCATACCGGCCTTATCGACCGTCGCCTGCACAGCCGCCTGTTTAAAGCTTTCGACAAAGCTAAAACTCCAGTTTCGAGATCCCATTTGTGCCTTACGGGCCTCTTGCCACTGGAGAAAGGTGACGTAATCGGCTAGTTTTGCCTGGCTCGCGTCAGAAAGCGTTTTTATCTGCTCAAAAAGGTGTGATGGATCGTTCACTATTTTCTCCCTATTTAATTTGTACGCTCATTATCACCCATGAGACAGGGATGTCAAAGTTGACATTTAGCCCTCAATGGCAGGCGACACAACGACCTCATTAAATGTGTGCTTCAGGAATTGCAGCGCATTGGGCGATAGTTTGCTTTATCTAAAAAATTTCATTAGGCAACACACGTTTTCTGGCTATAATTAACACGATAGTACGGCGGTGCAACTTTTTAAGGTTTGCTTCGTAAAGCGTAATAGGCTTGCGTGGTTACATGTAACGCTGTTAGAACTTATGCAGACCTCTGTGTGAATCATTATTGAGCGCAGCAGCCTTCCGAATTGAGCGAAACACCTCGCTCATTTTGCCGTTCGAACGCTCATCCTAATTAATCTAGAATTTCTGGAAACCAAAAACAAATGGAAGAAGAAAAATC
>JAGRBZ010000200.1 GCA_020433805.1 Anaerolineae bacterium | reverse complement strand
CTATTCAAAAATTGGCGGAAACCAAGTCTCGATCCACCCGAAGGTTGCGCTGGTTGGCTGCGGGATTGGCGCTGGTGTTGCTGCTGGCTCTGGCTATAGCCGGGGTTGCGGTTATGGAGCGCAATAAGGCGCAAGCGAACTACACCACCGCCGAACGTATCCGCTTAGCCGCTCAGGCTCAGATTGCGCTGGACAACGGCGAAGGCGGCGATTTGCCGGCACTGCTGGCCTTACACAGTTTACAGCACGGCTATACCCCCGAGGCCGACGCGGCGCTGCTGAATGCCCTTAAGCGGGGCTTCACCCGCCAGCAATATCTGGGCCACGCCGATGAAGTGAGGCTGGTTGATTTTTCCGCTGATGGTCGGTATGTGCTCACCGCCAGTGCAGATAAGACGGCCCGCATGTGGGACGCCCGGACCGGCCGGGAAATTCGCCAATTTGTCGGCCATACCGGTGCGGTGAACGCGGCCATTTTTTCTCCGGATGGCCGTTACATTCTGACCGGCAGCGATGACGATACCGCCCGCTTGTGGGATGTTGAAACAGCCCGAGAAGTGCGTCGCTTTACCGGATCGGGTCGTGTCTGGGGCACCGCTTTTACAACGGATGGCGATCATGCGATTACCACGGACGATAACGTAGCGCATCTTTGGAACATTGAGACCGGTGCAGAAGTGCGTCAATTCACGGGCCATACAGAGACCATTTTGTGGCTCGATATTTCGCCCGATGGTCATTATCTGGCTACGGTGAGCGAAGATAAAACGGCGCGATTATGGGAGATACAGACCGGCCAAGAGGTGCGACAGTTTCTGGGCCACGCCGATTGGGTCGGTGGGGTGCGCTTTTCGGCGGATAGCCAATATCTGTTGACCACCAGTGCAGACAAGACAGCGCGGTTGTGGGACGTTCAAAGCGGGCAAGAGTTACGCCGCTTCGTCGGCCACACCGACCGGCTGTTTGATGGTGTTTTCTCGCCCGACGGTCGCTATATGGTGACCACCAGTTACGACAAAACTGCCCGCCTCTGGGATGTCGCCTCCGGTCAGGAAGTGCGCCAATTTTTGGGCCATACCGACTTTGTCAGCGCCCCTCTTTTTTCAGCCGATGGGCGTCACCTTTTAACCGGCAGCGGAGACCGAACCGCCCGCTTGTGGGAGGTCTGGCCCGAAACTGAACCCCAAACGTTAGCCTCATTTGTGGGTGGCTATCATTTAGACTTATTTGTGGTCAATATATCGCCCGATAAACAACATATTCTAACCGGCTGGACTGATGGGACGATCCAGATTTGGAACGTAAACGGAAGTGACATCGTCGGGCGAGTCGACTTTCAGGCTATCGATATTAACGCTCAGGTGATGTCTGCTGACAATCGCTTCATCTTTGCCGGCGACAGCAGCGGTATGGTTCGAATGGTCGATGCCCGGACCAGCGAAGTTATTCGCAAGTTCGAGGGGCATACCGGCTCTATTCAGGACATTGCCCTCTCTCCAAATGGGGAGTCTGTTTTAAGTGGGAGCGAAGACCAGACGGCCCAACTCTGGATGATAGAGACCGGCCAGGAAATCGGTCGGTTTGTTGATCACCAGGGGGCCGTCCGCGCCGTGGCCTTCTCGCCGCAGGGTGATGTCATCCTGACCGGCAGTGACGATACCCTTGCCCGTTTATGGGATAGTGAAACCGGCCAGGCCGTACGCCAATTTGTCGGGCATACGGCGGCAGTACTGGATGTCGCTTTCTCAGATGACGGTCGGTATGTTCTAACCGGCAGCGACGACGATACGGCCCGGCTGTGGGACGCCGAGACCGGACAAGAAGTGAGAGCCTTTATCGGCCACACCGATCAGGTAACTCACGTTGCCTTCTCCCCGGACAATCGGTTTATTTTGACCGGCAGCGCCGATCAGACCGCTCGACTGTGGGATAGCGAGACCGGTCAAATTGTGCGCCAGTTCGTAGGGCACAGCACCCCCCTTAGACTGGTCGCTTTTTCCGACGACGGTCAATCGGTTATCACAGCCGATAGCTACGGCACATTTCTATGGCGGGCTAACCTTGAGGATGTCGTAACCTTCGTCTGTGATCAGATCTCCCGTGATCTTAGCGAGACTGAACGGACCTTATATAACATCGCCGATACGACATCGAGCTGTTCCAACTCTGCCACCAGAACGGTTGAAACAGGCCCGACCTGGACGCCAGTACCGACGACGGCGGTTAAAGCCGCGCCTCTACTTCTGTCAGCAGCAATAAAGTTTCAGAGCGAAGCAGCCAATGTTCAAGACGGCTTGCCTGTACAAGATGCGTTCATCGAGGCCGACAATGGGCAGGTGGTTCGCCCCCAGGTATTAAATGAAGAGACTCTGGCACTGCCCGTTTATCGAAGTGCTGAGGAAGTTCCGCTTGATTTTATGGATGCACCGTTTGATGTTGGCCCCTATCCTCAAGGAGAACCGTTGGGGTTTACTTTGGGTGACTATGTGGCTGCGGAGGGGCAGGGGACCTATACCGTGCAAGGAAATCAGGCTGTGGTTGATCTCTCGTTTGATCGTTTGGTTCCCCATGGAATGTATACGCTCTGGTGCAGTACGCTGCACTTTCCTACATCCAGTATGGACGAACGACCCTGCCTGGCCCCGGATGGCTCAAGATATAGATTCACCGCCGACGAGAGCGGTCAAGCTGAGCTTATGATGGAGATCGAAGCCTTTCCACCCAGTACCGAGGCCGATATCTATGAAATTGGGGTTGCCTACCACAGTGATGGTCAGACGCACGGGGATAGTGTCGGCGCTCATGGAATGAACGCGCATGGCCAACTCTTTTTCGACTTTCTGCCGCCCGAAACGCCAACCTTGGCCTCTTCGTCGCCGCTCCCGCCGCCCGTGACCATCGCGATTGAGTTTCTTACCGACGCCGCCAATCTCGATCTTGGCGCTCCGATGCAGGATGTATTCATCGAGACAGGGGATGATCAGATTGTGCGCCCGCAAGCGGTGAGTGACGCCACCCTGGCCCAGCCGCTCTATCGGGCCACCAAACTCATCGAACCCGATTTTTTAGAGGAACCGTTCGAGGTTGGTCCTTTTGCCAAGGGAGAGCCGCACGGTTTTACGCTGGCGGAATGGCTGACTGCGACAGGCCAGGGAACGTACACTGTAACCGGCAACCAGGCCGTGCTGGACCTCACCTTCGAAAAGTTGAGGCCGAACGGGGTCTACACCCTGTGGTGTTCCGAGGTTCACCTGCCGCCCCAGACCCATATCATCGACCGACCCTGCGGCGCACCGGACGGTTCTGACAACCGCGTTCTCGTTGATGAACAGGGTCACGGAGAAATCACGCTCGATATGGCGGCGCTTCCGCCCAGCAGCGAAGACACCATCTACAGTATAAGTTTGGCTTATCACAGCGATGGTCAAACCTACGGAACTCATCCCGGTGAATTTGGCTACAATCTGCACGTGCAGTTGTTTTACGAACTGCCGGCACCGTCTGGTCACTAACGGGTCTCAACTCGGTCTAACGCATTCTCAATCTCCGGATTGGGAATAACATTATCCGGCAAACTCTGTTTGCTCTGTAAAACGAGATAACAACAATGATACGTGCGCCACCGTAACGCAACTAATAAAGAATAAATCAAATCAAAAAGGAGATACCGGCAAACTTGGCGGTGAGCGGTATCTCCTTAAGGCGACAGCGTAACGAGCGCCCCCTGCTGGGAGCGGCTCTCTACGCGCCTGTTTGTATTATACCGTCCCCAAAACTAAATGCATAACCCTCGTGATGTAACTCAGTTTCGTCACGCAATGGGGTGTCCGAACCCAGCTTAGACACCCGCCAATTAATCAATGAACAGGAGATAACATTATGAAACGACGATTAACAATTTTAGGGTTCATTACTCTCGTGGTGATAGCACTTACCAGTGTTGCTTTGATAGCCCCCACTCCGGCGAGCGCTGGAGGGGCAATGAAGATAAGCGGAACCATCCTTGACGGAACCGATCTTTGTGACTATGAAGCTGATGGTGTGGCTGAACCGACGATTTTCCCCCTCTACTTTCCTATGGAAGAGGGAGGCCTGCATGGTTGTCTCTACTCGTACGCCGACTCCTATGATGAGTCGCCGAGTGGAACCATTCGCGAGAGAGGCCATGAGATTTTCATTAGCCACGACCCTAACAACGTCGGCACGTTTGAATCGACCTATCTATTCACAGTGAAGTTTGACGAGGATGGAAACGAACTTTGGGGGCGGTGTCAGCATCCTATTATAAAGGGCACCGGCACAGGGATTTTTGAGGGTGTCACCGGGCGAATCGACATCAAGGACGATATTGGGGCAGGAAACTTTCCATATAAAGGGCATCTACGCTGGTAATGGTTAAGTAGGATTGCGTAGAAGACGATGACAATAACGATACACGTGCCATCTTAACGCTACTGAAAAGAAGCCAATAAAGTAAAAAAGAAGATGCCGCTCACTACCAAGTTTGCGGTATCTCCTCAAGGCGACCGTATATGACGAATTTTACTTGGAGACGGCTCTCTACGAGTTTATGGCTATTATACCGTCATCCCAATGAACCCAACACAACTTGACTATTAATTTATTCCTGGAGGATACAATGATATTGAAAAAACGCATTCAGTTTATAAGTGCGAACCTACTACTAGCTTTGCTGATCACCACCCTCAATGCAGCTTCTGCTTTTGCGGCACCCGCGCCGCAAGACGCTTCGTGTACTCAAGATTACGTGGTCCAAGCCAGCGATTGGTTGAGCAAGGTCGCTCAAAAACAGTATGGCGATGTTCAAGCCTTCTCCATCATTGTCGAGGCTACGAATACAGCCGCAGCGAGCGATGAGAGCTATACTCCTATTACCGATCCCAATCGCATTGAAATCGGGTGGAAACTCTGTTTACCGGCTGCGGATGACGCCCTGGCGATGACCGAGACGGCGGACGACACCGACTCAGTTGATTTGGAACCGCAAGTGAGAGCGGCCAGTGCGGCCTGGGATGAGGCTTTTAACGGTGGCGATCTCACCCAGCTCATGAATTTGTATGATGAAGATGCCGTCTCGATGCCGCCTGGCCTGCCCGCGCTTGAAGGCAAAAGCGCAATTGAGGACGACTTTGCGTGGTTCTTTGGTAACTTTACGGCGCATCACCAGACAAACATTGTCGACCTCCAAATATCGGATGATCTGGCGGTCGAGTATGGACAGTACACCATGATGATTACGCCAAAGGATGACAGTGAACCCATCAACGAGGCAGGAAAGCATATCGTGGTTCGCAGAAAATCAGGCGATACCTGGCAGGTGATACGAGAAATTTGGAACACTGACGAATAACAGTCCACAGAGCGTATGGGATGAAGGCGGGGGGCAATACGTAGAGTAAGACGTGTGGTCGCCTCACCACTTAATCATTGGAGAAATCATGCCCTCCGCCGCTTCATACATTTTGTGCAATCTAAAGTGCGCTCCAAAAGGTGGTGTGCTTACTAATATAGACGTTCAGATAAAGAACCGTCATTCCCGCGTGCTATTAGCGGGAATCCATCGCTTAGAGCCACGTGGATGCCCGCTAAAAACATTCGGGCATGACGCCCTTTCAAAACCTTTTTCTGAAAAACTATAGCTCGGTTTGTCCTAAAATTATCCGTTTTCAGCACGCGCCTTTTCAAGCGCTTGCGGGTGGATGCCATTGCCGTTAATAATTTTCTCCACCTCGGCGCTGCTAATACGCCACGTGCGTCCCAGCTTAAATGCCGAAGGGATTGTCCCGTCTTTGCACCAGCGCCACACTGTAGAGCGGCTAACGCGCAATTTGTCTGCTGTCTCTTGAACGGTTAGTAATTGGTTTGACATTGTAACTATCTCCTCTCTGTGAGTTGGCATGCACACTTGTCGGTGCTATACTCCTCTATGGTTGCTTATGATGCTTAAAGTAGCTTATGCAACTGATGTAACTATTATTTTACCTATCTGCTGCACACAAAACGCACGATTTTCGCACAAACTATGGCGAAACGACCACTGCCCACTTACAAAAACGACTTAGCACTCTTTCTTAATCAGCTTCGTGACTATCTCCTCTTGTCGCAGGATGAAGTCGCCGATCACTTCTGCCTCAACCGTTCCCGTATTTCCCGCTATGAGAATAGCCGCACGACAGACCAACCTAAACTCGGTTATCTGGCCGGCCTGGCCTGTTTGGCAGCAGACCAAGCCGATAATGAGCCTGCGGTTCAGGACCATCTGCTCAAAGAGACCAACGAAGCCACACGCCAACACTATTCCCGCCGTCGTTTTGCAACGTGGAATGACTTACGTGAAGAAGCGGAGAGCTACCTGTCTAAGCAGAGAGGTAAGGCCAAGCGTCAGGAAGATAATGCCTGGCAGCAGGCGTTGGAAAAGCGGCTCGACCTGCCGCCCTCGGTGTATCTGGTTGGTGTTAAAGCACATCTAAAACGGCTGGAAGAAAGCCTCCTCGCAAAAACTGATCCCTGGATTATTTGTATTGATGGTATGGGAGGCATCGGCAAAACCAGCCTGGCCAACGCTTTGGTGCGCCGGCCATCGTTAGCCGATCGATTTAAGGGGGTGGCCTGGATAAGCGCCCGCAAACAGAACTTTATATTAGGGCAGGGGGTGCAACCGGTGTCCGAACCGGTGCTCAGCAGTGAGGCCTTGCTGGATAACCTGCTTATGCAGTGTGCGCTTTCTACCGCGCTTACCGCCCCTGTTGCTCAGAAAAAAGCGGCGCTCGTAGAATTTCTCAAGGAAACACCGTATCTCATTGCGGTCGACAACTTGGAAACGTTTGACGATTACCAGACCATTTTGCCGACCTTGCACTATCTTACGAACCCCAGCAAAATATTGTTAACCAGCCGCTTTAGCCTGCGAACCCACCCCGGCATTTTTACCGTGACACTCGATGAACTGAGCCGGCCCGATGCAATTCGGCTTATTCGCGATGAAGCACAGGCCAGAAACCTGCCTACTATTCACAGCGCGCCTGGTTCCCAACTTTACGATATTTACAAGGTTGTTGGCGGAAACCCTCTGGCTCTCAAACTGGTTGTGGGACAGATGGCGGTGCTGGAGTTGGATCATGTGCTTGAAAATTTGAGGCAAGCGCAAGGAAAAGACATTCAAACGCTTTACAACTTTCTCTACTGGCAAGCCTGGCACCTCCTGAGCCAGACCGGTCAGCAGCTCTTTCTGGTGATGCCACTAATCGAACACGGCACCCTCGATCAGTTGGCTACGATTGCCCAACTCGAACCCTTTCAAGCGGGCCAGGCTTTACAACAACTCGCCGAGTTATCGCTGGTACAGGTTAGGGGCGATGATCTCAACAAACGGCGCTACAGTATTCACGCTTTAACAGAAACGTTTTTACTCAACGAGGCTCTGGCGTGGGACACATTGGACTGAGCGATCCCCAGGTTCGCACGCTGTTCTTTAAGCAGTGTATCCATAATAATTTATATTATTGGCACACATGGGTCGAGAATAACAGCGCGGATATCGCTGCGATGGACCGCGAGCGTAATAATATCACCAAAGCCATTGCCTTCTTTGGCTACGAAATGACATAAGTAGGTGTCAAGTGCGTAAGTCATAATATTATTGAGAGGTAAATAACTCCGCCGCAAACCTGAAGACAAAAGCTCGACTACGGCGGAGTATAAGTTTACTTGTGGGAGTGAAATTTAACAACCGCCACCGGTGCTGCTACCATTGTTACATGCATGGGCAGATGGTGTTACTGATAGACCTATGCTATCAGCCACAATACCGGATGACCCGGCGACCGCAGCCAGCAGCGCCAAACCGGCGATAATGGCAACAATACGTTTTTTTAGCATCTCGGCAAACCTCCTTTCTTTAGAGATAGATGATTGGAAAGCTAAGCTTCGTTCATCGCTTCAAAATAAAAAAGGCTCTTTACGGAGGTGTGAGGGGATGGTTGTTATAGAGGTTGGCATTGAATGTAGTGAAGTGGCCCCAGTATATAAAAAGTGTATCGCTTTGTCAACATGGTAAGTGGTTAGGGGTGCGTTTCAGTTATGGGGCGAGAGAGAAACACTGAATTACTGATGGGAATGAGGCCACTGAACCGCTCCAGGCCGTGTTCTCATCAATCTACTGTCAAGAGATCCCACGCATTGAACGGCAGAATTCAGTGGCATCATCATTTTCAGTGTTTCAGTGTTTCAATGAGCGCCGGTTGCCCCCAAAGTGAAACGCACCCGTTTAGAAGCGGCTTTCAAGAGTGCTGTTAGAATACAGCTTGAATAAGTTTGAGTGGTTTGCCTAAAAAGGCTTTGATATAACGCCGCGTAATTTCAGGGGCTTCAAACTGGGGCCAGTGGCTTACGCGGGGGAGAATACGCAGATCAAGGTCGGGCCACTCATCAACCAGGGCGCTGGCATCTTTTAAGGGGACGGTATTATCTTCCATTCCCCAAATAACCAGCGAGGGTATTTCTTCTACAATTGGCTCTAATTTGCCGCGTAGATCGCCATCACGCATGGCCCAGAAGCATTGTGCCCGCACACGGCTTTGGTTGGGGTTGCGTGCATCGGAGCGTAATCGTTCGTAATCGTCCTGGGTGATACCACCCCGCTCTGAAAGTGAGGCCGGACGCATGAGATGATCGGTTAGTGGGATCAGATACGGTTGAAGAACTCTGGAAATCTGGGGAGCAACAAAGCGTTCTACCAAGATGCCGGGTGAAATAAACAGATTCGTAAAAAGTGAGAGACGTCCGCTAACGGTTGGGCATAACAAGATAATGCGTTCGACCAGCTCCGGGTAGCGCAGCGTCAATGTTAGAGTAATCATGCCCCCCATGGAGTGACCGACAATAACCGCCGGTTTGTCTGGGCTAACTTTGCGAATCAGTTCTGCCATGAGATCGGCATAGTGCTCCATCGACTCATGCTCGGGGCTGGGAGGGGATTGACCATAGCCGGGTAAATCAACAGCGATACAATGAAATCGCCGCTTGAGCATTGGTAGCAGCGGCGACATGGCATACCACGAGCTTGACCACCCATGAATAAGCAACGCCAGTTGATTCTTCGGATTGCCTTCTTCCTTAACGTGTATCTGTTGACCGTTGATATTGTAAAAAGTCATGGCAGTTCCCCTGTCCCAAAAGATGAGATGTGTGATGGTAGAAGCGGTTGAATAATGGGTGTGGTGAAACGTACAGCACAAAGTCGAAAATGCTTGATAATGACGACTTTTTATCTTGATTGGAAATGTTTGTTGAATTTAGCCTCTATACCTTAAATGGTAAGGGAGAAAACCGTGAAGTTCAATAGGAAAAGAGTTTACTTATGGCTATAAAACAACAGTAATATGGCCTATTATAGACCATATTACTATTGTTACTGACTTTAATAATCAAGTCAATCGCGCTATACAGGTATCAATTTGCGTATAGATGTGGCAATATCCTGGCCGGCCTCAATATGAAACCGTATCAGACGACGGCCGTTTTCTTGCAAGGCATTGTAATCGCCTTGAGCTTGCGCTGCCACCAAGGTTGCGAAGTTGTACTTTTCGCCCGGAATATCGACATCCGTAGCCGGGGTATGGGTAATTTGAATGAAAAGGCCGTTGTTAGCATCACCTTTGTGAAGTTGGCCGGTTGAATGGAGAAAGCGCGGTCCATAGCCCACGGTAGTAGCTGCTCGCAGCCCCGTGCGCAACGTCAAACGCAGTTCGTTGAGTGCTGCGTCGATTTCTTCTGTGTAGGGCAGATAGGCCATAATGGCAATGTAGTTATTAAGCTTAAAGTTGAGCAAAAAGGCTCGCAGCGCTTCAGTAACCGTTTCGCCCATAGCCGGCCCGTAGGCATCGATGTCATCGTAATCGATGGTGGGGGCTTCTCCTGGTAGGGCACCGGTTTCTTCAAATTCGGCCATCAGTTCGCGTGCTTTGATTTTGGCTAGCTCAACGTTAGGTTGATCGAACGGGTTGATCTTAAGAATGGCCCCCGCCCCGGCGGTCGCCATCTCCCAGCGGAAGAATTCTTGCCCAAGATCTTCCAGCTCATCCATTTCAATGCGGATGACGGGATGATCGGCAGCTTCCAGAACGTTCACCTGACCGTCCATCTCAGCGTTATCATCATCGGCCATACGCAGATAGACAAAGGCGCGATCGTGCCCATAAAATGCGGGTTGGATGATCGCCTCATCGACGACCGGCAAAATGCCGACACCCTGTTTACCCAGGCTTTCAGCTATCAACTGCTCGGCCCAGGCACCGAAGGCCGCTATTTTGGGTGAGGTGAAAAAGGTCAGTTTGTCGCGGCCTTGCAGCGCCAGTTCACCCATAACCGCGCCAAGTTCAAGACCGGGGTTATGAGAAGCGCTGTTGCGGCAGGCATCGGCCATGCTGTTGGCCCGGCGCAGCAACTTAGGCAGGTCAACACCGATGAGTGCGGCAGGAACTAGCCCAAAGTGGGTCAGCGCCGAGTAACGCCCGCCCACGTCGGGGTTTGATAAGAAGGTGCGGCGAAATTCTTTTTCTTGAGCCAGTCTCTCTAACCCGCTGCCGGGGTCGGTGATGGCGATGAAATTCTCGCCGGGATTTGCTTTTGTCTGACCCACTTGCTCATAAAAGTATTTAAAGAAAGAGAGGGGTTCGATTGTTCCGCCAGACTTGCTGGAGACGATAAACAGCGTTTTAGCCACATCGGTAATGCCGTCGGCCACAGCCGTTACCTGATCGGGGTTTGTGCTGTCGAGAACGGTGAGCGGTAGTCCATTGTCCGCGCCGAACGTCTTCATAACCACTTCCGGAGCTAAACTGCTGCCGCCCATCCCCAGCAGCACGACTTCTTGAAAACCGGCGGCTGTTATTTCGGAGGCAAACTCGGTCAGCGTATCGACTTCCGCCATCATCTCCGCGGGCAGGTTGAGCCAGCCCAGGCGGTTGGTTAAATCGTTGGTTTGGGCAGCCTGCTCAGGATCGGGTACCCAGACCGTACCGTCGATGTCCCACATGCGGTTGGCGACTTTAGCCGCGTCCCAGGAGCGTAGCCGGATATCGACCGTCTCCTGATAGCCGTTTAAAGCTGCCGTCATCGGGCTAACCTGACGCGAGACGATAGCTTCGCGCTTATCCTCCAGCGTTTTGAGCAGATCGACAAAGGAGTTTGCGAAGGCAATAACGCCATCGTCCTGCAACTTTTGGGTAGCATCGTCATAGCTGACGTTGAAGCGCTGCAACTTCTCGAGCAGGGCCGGTGCATCGTCGAGCTCTTCTTCCAGGCTGGCTCGAATTTCGCCGTGGTCTTTTAGACCTTCAAGCGTGACCGGCGGCATGGTATCGACCGTGTCGGGGCCAACCAACTCCTCGGCGTAAAGAATATCGCGATAGGCCGGATTCTTGGTGCTGGTGCTGGCCCACAGCGGTCGCTGGACGCGGGCACCCTTTTTAGCCAGCTTTTGAAAGCGGTCACCGCCGAAAATCTCTTTGAACTTTTTGTAGGCGGCTTTAGCATTGGCAATGGCGATTTTACCTTGCAGCGATTTGGCCTCGTCGCTGCCCGCCTCATCAAGCAATTGGTCGATGAGCGTGTCGACCCGGCTGACGAAAAATGAGGCAACCGAAGCAATCTGGCCTAAATCGCCGCCGGCTTCATCAAGCTTTTCCAACCCGGCGATGTAAGCGTTAGCGACATCGATATAATTTTGCAGTGAGAACATCAGAGTAACGTTAACGTTGATGCCCGAGCCGATAACTTCGGTGATAGCGGGTAGGCCGGCGGCCGTGGCCGGGATTTTGATCATCAAGTTGGGACGGCTGACCGTCTCAAACAACCGTTTTGCTTCGGCGATGGTGCCTTCGGTGTCGTTGGCCAGCGTCGGCGAGACTTCGAGGCTGATGTAGCCGTCATCGCCATTGGTGCGTTCGTAAACCGGCTGCAGCACATCGGCAGCCATTTGAATGTCTTGGATAGCAAGTTTTTCGTAAAGGTCCTTGATGGGAATGGTGGGGGTTTCGGCCACGATTTCTTCAAGTTGAGCATCGTAGGCCGTACTGCCGGAGATGGCTTTTTGGAAGATGGCCGGGTTTGAGGTTACGCCAACGACATAATCTTCGTTGACCATACGGGTTAATTCACCTTCTTCTAACATACCCCGTTCGATGTTGTCATACCAAATAGATTGACCGAGAGAGGAGATTTTGGCTAAGGCGTTGTCTGACATCGACGATTATTTCCTTTCTATATTTAATTTCTAAGTTTTAATTCTTGCCTTCAAGGGGAATACCTGCGCCGTAGATAGCGAGGTCATCACTGCATAGAAAGAGCAGTGTTTTGGCGATGGTAGCCGGTTTGAGCCATTTTTTAGGATCCGCGTTGGGCATGGCTTTGCGATTGGCTTCGGTGTCGATAGCGCTGAGGAGGAGCGCGTTAACGATGACATTGTAAGGCTTGACCTCGGCGGCCATCGATTCGGTTAGGCGAAGGACGGCGGCTTTGCTGATACCATAGGCGCTGAATTTGGCGCGGCCTTTTTGGGCATCGTGCGAGGCGGTGTTGACAATACGGCCCCACTGCTGATCGATCATCGGTTTAACGGCAGCCTGGCTCATGTTGTAGACAGTCCGTAGATTGATCGCCAGCATTTTATCCAGATCGCTGCCGTCGCTTTCATGGACGGGTGTTCCGCCGGTGAAGCCACCGGCCAGATTGAGCAGAATATCGACCCGGCCAAATTTATCGAGCGTAGCTTGAACGACGGCTTCTGCGCCATCGGCATTCATTAAATTAGCAGCCAAGGGCAGGGCGCGGCTCGATTCCATAGTATTGGCTAAATCCTGAACTTTATCGAGACTTGTGCCAATGAGGACGACCTTGGCTCCAGCCTGGTAAAAAATTTCGCTGACGGTCTGGCCCAAGCCGCCGCTTGCGCCACTAATAATGGTTACTTTGTCATCTACGCTCACGGTTAACCTCTGGTTTATATGGAATAGTGCCGCCGATGGTCTCGTCGAAGCAGCGACGTCAACAGTATACCATAACCTGCGGCTGTGGGACAGTATTTAGTGAAACCGGTTCGAATGATAGCTTGAATGGAACATTTGTTTAACATGAAGCGCTCCTCTAGACAAAACACGAACGTTTGTACTATAATAACAATGTCAATTAACCGTGGTGATTTTACGGTCTAACTGTAGAGTGTTTAAGCGAAAATCTCTTGTTACTGTTTGCCGTCTGTTGGTAGGGCGTCTTAACCGGTGACAACAAACAAGAAGCGATGTACGTGAGGAGACGCCGAGGATGACAATTCAACCGCAACCTCTTCTATCAAAAGAAGAAATCGAGAGTTTGGCTTTAGCCTTGAGTGAAGGACAGGGTGATTTTTCCGAAGATGAATTCTTTGTTCTGGTCAAGTGGGCCGAGGGTATTAAACTGGATACTGGCCTGCTTCAGAATGTGATCGATGGTAATCTTTCGGTTAAGGTCGAAGACGGGCGTGTGCATTTTGCCTTAACGCCCCAAGGGCTGCAAACTTTTGCCCACTTGAGGGGAAGTCGCAACAATGCAACGACCAACCATGTTCCCAAAACGCAGGCCGGTGACTCAAATGGTTCTGCTTATAGTGATGAATAAAGTCCACAGCGTTATATGGTTATAAACGTTGTGATAGGTAACCTTTCGATGGAGGTGTTGAATGCCTGATTTTTCGACGTTAACTCTCTTTATTGCTGCTGCGGTGGCCTTGATTGTTACACCAGGACCGGCAGTGCTGTATGTGGTAGCGCGAAGTATCGATCAGGGACGCATGGCGGGTATTGTATCGACGCTGGGGATCGGTGTTGGCACGCTGGTTCATGTAGCTGCCGCGGCATTGGGTGTGTCGGCTTTGCTGGTATCGTCGGCTTTGGCCTTCAATGTGGTCAAATATTTAGGCGCAGCGTACTTGATCTATCTGGGTGTTCGTAAGTTTACGGCATCGGAGTCGGTTACATCGCTAGAGGTGGCGGAGTCGCAGAAATTAGCGCGCGTATTTTATCAAGGGATCGTGGTTAATGTCCTTAATCCAAAAACGGCTCTTTTTTTCTTTGCCTTTCTACCCCAATTTGTTAATGTTTCTCGTGGCGATATTGCGCTTCAAGTTTTCTTCCTGGGAACAATTTTCGTGATCGTTGGTGTTGTGAGCGATAGCGTGTGGGCCGTATTGGCCGGAACGATGGGGCAATGGCTTAAAGGAAATTTACGTTTTTTAACTGCTCAGCGTTATTTTGCCGGAACAGTCTTCATTGCGTTGGGTATCACCACGGCTCTGTCCGGTTCACACAAAAAATAGGGCTACCACTGCGCCCGCTCTTGCGGACGGATAACCCGGTGGGGAACGCCTTCACGCGGCTTTGCCATCCAATCGGCTACGGTTTCGCGCCATTTGAGATAATGGTCCGTTTTTTTATGAGCTGCTGCGGCCTCGTCTGACTCGTAGGCTTCGTAGAGGAGAAAACGGGTGGGATCGTCGCTGCATTGTAAGACATCAAAGCGCATATTGCCCGGTTCCTCTATAGAACTGTTGTGATTGGCAATCGTAGCCTCGATAAATTCATTAACGTGTTCTGGTTTTACATAAACCGTGACTGTAGTGACCAACATAAATATCCTCCTGAATCTTCCAATAATTATTTAATTCAAACGTTATATTACCACAGACCTAACTTAATTTAAATATAATTTTTATAAACTTTAACGACTTTTTTATCGACGCGGTAATCCCTTATGGATATAATGAGAATATTATTCCCTTTATTTATTCTCTCTTATTTATCTCCAAAAAGGCCGGGCAAAGTCCCCGGCCTTTTTGGGTTTAGCACGTTTATGCTTGTAGAATTTTTTGAAAAACGTTAATGATATGGACCTGCATAGTGCGTGTGTTTGCCTATTGAAAACGTTTACAAAGCGATTTTCACTAATACTGCAACGATAGTCACCCGGCTTTTTTGTCTTTGGAACAGCTTATGTATAACCAAATCCTCTAAATTTTCCCTCTTCTTAAGGTACTTTTGGGTATGAAAGCTCGGTAATTTAAAGTACTTTTGTCCCTATATTTTTGAAGTTTGATGACTTATAATTGAAATGTTTCTAATTCTAGTATTTTCTGTGGTTGAGGTTAAAGCCGACGGCAGAGGTAGAAATAAGTAGGTTATGCAGCCAATTTG
>JAGRBZ010000001.1 GCA_020433805.1 Anaerolineae bacterium | reverse complement strand
AAAAACCCTGGTTTCTTTCCCAGGTTTACGTCAAAATCTCGTTGTAGTACTAGTAATACTCCTAAAAAAAGCGCATCTCGACAGGCTTAATAGTTCAGCCGGGCCAGATAACTTTTTTGTGCTTCTTTTGGGTTAATCGCAAAGGTGACTGAATTACTTTTCACGATTTGATCGCCATTTCCTTTGGCATCTTCATGCCGTTTTTCCATTCATTGACGATTTGGCTGCGGTCAGCAACGTTTGGTAGCTGATATGCTCAATCCAATAATGCCAGGTTTTGGCCGTAACCGTGACGATACTTTTGATCTCGTTCTTTAAGGTAAAGTCCGGGCCGGCCGGCAGATAAATCACATCCCTTTCGCGGCGTACCATTACGTTCTCCACAATAATGGCCCGCATTAGCCAGATGGCCATCGCCTCGCTGTCGCACTGCACGCCGATCCAACCGGGGGCGTTGCTGCTTACAACCGGCAGACCGGTAATCATGTGGATGCCCCGCTCAATTTCAGCCAGCACGGCGGCGTACTTGCCCGCAGCAGTGCTGCAATCGGCAGCCAGGGGCGGCTCCAGAAGCTCGCCCCGATGCGCCGGGCCGCCGGCCAGGGCTAACTCGCAAAAGGGGTTGTTCGGATCATCCACGCCAAAAATCTGATCCCAGGCGACGTCGCCGTCATCATCAAAAACCAGATCGGCGGCGGCCATTGGTGCGGCGCTAACATCAGCCGTGCGGCCCTTGTAGCGCGGCGGCAAGATCGCGTCGATTTTGGCAGCCAACTGCTGAAACGCATCTTCATCAGGCGGGGGCTGGCCGGGCCGGAACTTATCGTGCGTGTTCAGTTCGGCGACAAGTTGGCGTTCCACCTCTTCCCAACTGACCGGCAGCAGGCTGCGGTCTTTTAGGGCGGCGGCGTGTTGGCATAGTAAAACGTCGATTAGGTTGTCGGAATGAGAAAGACTCGGTGTAGTGGCAATTTTGAAGGGTGAATAGCGTTGGTATGACTCTATTTGAGAGCGTAGCTGCTGGTATGCTTGGCCATCAAAAAGAAGATAGGGAGTGATGATAACATGTTTGATGCTGAGGTTTTGGTAACGGTTCAGGAGTTCGATGACGGAGGGAGTGGTCTGGTGGGTAAAGGCGATATCCACCCAGCCAAAGTCGTTGGCATCATATAGCAATCGAGCCAGTTTGGCAACATCGCTGTTGAAATCGGAGTCGGTTTCGCCGCGGCCAACGAGGATGGCGACGGTTTTGTCTGGAGCAGGCCCCCCCGGCTTCCCTTCAAGAGCGGACAGCCTGGGTTGGTCAAGACTCTCCCCCCCTCGGTCCCCCTCGCTGGGGGGGAAGTTTTGGCTCCTTCTCCTAGCAGGCTGTGTCCTGAGCTTGTCGAAGGGGGAAGGCTGGGAGAGAGTAGAATCGCCGCTGGCCTCCACCATTAACGCCTCAACTATGGTCACCCAATCCGCCCAATCCGGCGGCGGGCTGAGATGGAACTGCACAAAGGGCCAGCGCCGGCTGGCCAACGTGATAGATTTCGCCACGGTGTTATCTCGATATTCGGCCGGGCTGAGAAACAAGGGCAGGGTAACGATCCTGACCGCACCCTGCTGCAAGGCCGTAGCAACGCCGTTCAGCATAGGGTTGCCAGGGCTGTCCAGTGGGCAGGGGATGACCGGCTGTTCCAATCGGCGGGACAATTTCTTTGCCAAGGCAGCAAACGCCTGTTGTTCCTGCTGATCGAGATGGGTGTAACTAACGAATAAGGTTGCAGTAGGGATTGCGTCCATAGCTTTACTCCACCAATGGGGTTGGTTTGGCAATACTGTCAGCATGTCCATAATTTTCTAAATACAATTCCAATGAGGTAGTAAAAAGGATGATAATGATAGGGCCAAGGAAAAGCCCCATCACCCCAAAGATGGTCAACCCGCCCACAAAACCAATAACCAACAAAGCCAAATGCACATTTAATTCCTTAGAGGTGATATAAGGGCGCAAAATCAGATCGACGTTACTAATAATAAACAGATGCACCGCCCATATCGCCAAAGCTTGCTTCCACCAGCCTACCCCAATTAATATAAGCCCCAACGGAATTGTAATCAGTCCTATCCCCAAAAAGGGAATAAGGGCAAACAGAAACAGGAAAATGGCTAACACACCAGCAAAGGGAATGTTAAAAACAGCCAGAACAAACCACATAATCAAGGTTTGAACAATGGCTACGCCAAATACGCCTAACATCACATCCCTAATCATCAACCGTACCCGCTGCACATAGAGGCGAGTCATCCGGGCTTCCAGCGGGCTAAATCTAATAACAAAGTTGTGTAGGCGATTACTTTCCCACAGCAATATCACAAAAAAGAAGCTAAACATGGTAAAGTTGACTAACAGATTGATGACTGAGCCAATTGCCCCGCCCACAGTCTCCACAATTTTGGTGAGAATATTAACCAAATTATCCCGAATGGTTTGGAGAAACCAGTTTAATAGGTGCTCTAGACGAAAGCCCAACCATTGTTCCAGACCTTGAATAAGGGCTTGCTCGCTTAAGTTGTTTAAATTAAGACCCAATGCACCAGCCAGGCTGTGGATAAAGGCTTCAACTTCTGGACCGGTCAATTGGTTCAGTACCTCCAACAATCGATTAGCTTGACTGGCAATAACCATTGCCGCCAAACCAAAGGGAATCATAACCAGCACCAAAAGCAACAGATAGATGATGGCTGTAACCAGGGCTGGTTTGAAGGGAGTGCGTTGACTTAACCAGTTATGCGCGGGTAGTAGCAAACTGGCGATAATGGCAGCCAGCACTAATAACCGCCAAAAAGGGCTAACAACTATCAACATCCCTATACTGACCATAATAAACATGGCGAAGAAAAAGATGCTTTGGAAAAGTGTGGTAAATTTCATTATAGAATCAAGCTCTACTGAGATTCATTGCAAGACATAACTGAAAGACATAACCTTGGCCGGGTATTTACGATATCGGTTAATTTACCCCTATTTATCTCTGTTTCCTTTACAACCGTTTACTCGACACATCCGCCACCGCTTCCTTCACTGCCGCCGCGGCCACTTCCTCTGCTTCTACTTTGGGAATGAATGAGGCTGCCAGCAAGGATACCAACAAAACGCCAACCAGTACCCCCAGCGCTATTTGAAAGCCCTCCACAAACGCCTCCTTACCGACTTGTTCCAGGTTAGGGACGCGCTGAGCGATTGCGTTAATGGCTCGATCAGGGACAGCCTCATCTTCGATGAGCAGGATCGTCTCGGCCCGTTCTTCAGCGGTCAAAGGGATGTCGGCCTGGCGGGCCACATTATCGACAAAGCCGCCGATGGCCATGCTAAACATGATCGAGCCGATGACGGCGGTCCCCAGGCCAATGCCTAGCTCCTTACCCGTTTCGGCAAAGCCGCTGCCCTCGCCCTGCAACTCCGGCGTTAAGGTAGACATTTGAATGTTAGGAAGCTGCGAGGAGAGAACGCCAAAACCACAGCCAATCACAAACATCGGTAAGATCAATTGGCCCAAGGTGACATTTAAGCTGACGATGACAAATAACCAGATCATGCCAATCGCCACAACCATCAAAAATATCTGCATCAAGGTACGCGGTTGTATACGCTGCACCAAACTGCCGGAGGCAAAGCCCAGGATAATGGAGCCGACCGATAAGGACATCATCGTTAGAGCCGTTTGTAGACCGTCGAAACCAATAGCTTGCTGGAGAAAGACCGGCACGACGAAGGGTAAGGCACCAGTTATAATAAAAAAAACGGTGGCCATCAGCGAGGCCGTAAAAAAGGTGCGATTATCAAACAGCTTCATGCTAAAGAGCGGTTGGCCGCCCTTTTCCTCGATGGTGTTGAGTCGGGCCAGTAGAATGGCAAACACTATCACCCCCAAGATCATGAGCAGCGGTGCCGGCGACAGGCCAAAGGGATTGACTTGGGTTTCGCCCAACATAAAGGGCCGGCGGGCCAGCCACCAGCCGTAGCGACCACCCAGCATGGAGCCTAAAATGATAGAGGCCACGGCCAAAAAAGTGATGGCGGTGCCGACCCAATCGACTTTAGCCCCTTCAATCGGCTCGGTCTCTTTCATCGCCCGCGTGGCCAAAAAGATGGTACCGATGGCGATGACCGTTTCCAGACCAAACGGCAGCCGCCAACTTAGCGCATCCGCCGAAATGCCCATGAGCAATGGTCCTACCAGAGCAGCCGTCACGCCACCGACACCATAAATGGCAAAGGCCTGCCCCCGCTGAGCCTCGTCTGGGTAGTTAGCAATGAGCAAACCAATCGAGGCCGGAATGGTCAGCACCATGCCCAATGCCCGCACCACCGACCAACCAACCATCAGGATAGTCACGTTTGGAGCCAGAGTAGCGGCCAGCGTACCGCTACCGTACAGCACCAGACCCGCCATAAAAATCTTCTTTTTGCCGTGAATATCGCCCAATTTACCGCCGGCAATGTAGAGTGGTGCTGCTACCAGCGATACCAGCGAGATGATGGCCTGGACCGCACCGGCATCGGTGCTAAACTCCCCGGCAATGGCCGAAGTAGCAATAGGCATCATGACCTGATCCATGGCCACCAAGAGAATCAACAGGGTGGCCGCAATCGCCGCTCCCCAACCTACTTTCTCCTGAGTCGTTGTCATAGTATTATCCTTGGAAAGGCACTGAACAGTTCGCGATCTTCTCTCTATTTTACTAGGCTAGGGCCGCTTCAACTGGTATCCAATCAAGGGCCGCCTGGGCAACGGCGAGCTGTCTATTAATCCGTCCGCTGACCCTCTACCGGATCCTGGCCCGACGTGCGCGGGTCGAGATAGTGCGGTTCGGTCAGGCCCAGCTTGCGCATGGCCAGGCCGGTAATCGCTTCCTGGATGATACGCAGGCCGTTGAGGGCGGTGGTGTAGCCCGGATCCCAACCGGGGCCGACCTCAACCAGTTCCATGCCCACAACATTACACTCAGCGCACAGACGGCGGACCATGGGAAACATTTCACGGGTAGTAAAGCCGCCCGGTTCGGGCGTGCCGGTGCCGGGCGCATAAGCCGGATCGAGCGAGTCGATATCGAAGGAGATGAACAGGTATTCCGGCCCGTCCAAGGCTTCGGCAATGGCCCGCTCCATGACTTTATCAAAGCCGTCCCGTTCCACCTCGGCCATATAGTGAGACTTGATGCCCTGATTGCGCATCCACTCCATATCATCTTCAAAGGGGATCCAGCCCCGCAGACCAATCTGGATGAAGTTTTTGCCGGGGATATGACCCTCGTCAATGAGGTTGCGAACCGGGGTGCCGTGGGTAATGGTGTGACCAAAGTGATTCGTGCCGGCGTCATAATGGGCGTCAAAGTGAATGATGCCCACCTTGCCCTTACCATATACATCGGCCATCGCCTGCCCATCCGGCCGCATCAGCGAGTGATCGCCGCCCAGCGTAATCGGAATGGTGCCGGCCTCCGCAATTTCACGCACGCGCTTGCGTACTTCCTCGTGGGACGCCACCGGATCAAAGGGGTCGATGCCCGCATCGCCATAGTCGACACATTTGAGTACTTCAAAAGGTTTAACCACCACGTGGGTGTGAGTCATGACCCCCCCGGCCGCCGGGCCACCCGGAATGTAACGGTCGGCGGTGCGCAGGGCCTGCGGGCCGAAGGCTGTTCCCCGCTGGCCCGTGGCTAAATCAAGCGGCGCGCCGATGACGGCTACATCCACCTCCCCGGCTTTCAGGTCTTCCGGGGTTAAACAAACCGGCCAGCGCATAAAGGTGGGGATCCCCCCCGGCGCGACCGGGTTCGCCAGGTATCGATTTAACTCAATGGGGCCGGGTTCCCGTTTGGGGTCACCGGACCGGTCGTATTCTGCTCGCCATACATCACCTGATATACCTGCCATTCTATTCTCCTTTTAGTATCTCGAATTGATTGTTACAATCGCCACACTATTGATTATGATATTGATAGCGATTTATTCGGGCGGCAGTACAAACTGCGGCAGCAGATCGTCCGTGCAGCCCGTGTTAAGGTCGGCCTCCGGGTTGTTGAAAAAAGCAGCCCCAATATCTCTGGCGCATTGACTGTAGCGGAACGCGCCGTGACCGGTCTCCGGGAAAAGTACAACCTGGCTGTGGCTCAATGTTTCAGCCGCGTGCCGACCCCAACTGATGGCCGTTTGGGTATCGGCGGTACCTAAAAGCAGCAAGGTCGGGATGTCGCTTGCAACCGGTTCATGAAACGACTCCGGCTCCAGCCCCGTGGGGAACAGTTGGCAATAGGCAATGAGTTGCTGCACAGTTGCCAATTTGCCCGTACCCAACTGCGGAATCGCCAACGCCTCAAAGCTCTCTAATGCGCCGGTAATCGTGTTGTAAGGAATATGTTCCTGGCAAATGTAGAGGCTTAGGGCCAGAGAGACATCAAAAAAGTAGGCATAGTCTCTAGCTTTGCCAAAAATAATCCGGGACAGTTCTTCAACATCGTCGTCGGTCATCTCTTCGGTCAAGGCCAACAAACGATCCGCATCTCGGCCGGTAAAATGCCGAGTGACAAATTTCTGCAAATCATCCACCGAGGTTGCCTGCAACGGCATCTGGAGATAGGCCTGGTTCAGTGCCAACTGCCGATCAAACTGCTCCGCATTCATTATCTCGTGGAAAAGAAGGTCAAACCGCCCGGCTAAAGCATTATCAAATTGGTCCAGTTCTACCACTTCTTCCCCTTGCCTCAGCAAGCTGTCTGCCTCTTTATTGCGTTGTCGCGCCTCATCTCGCAACGCTAGCGCCTCATCGATGAGCCGTTGCGCTTCTGCCGATAGCGCGATAGCCTCATAGCGGGCGGCAAGGGGGTCGGCGTTAGCGGGCGGCAGGGGGGGCAGTTCGTAGTTTTGGATTGCCTCAAGCGTGTCGGTCTGCCCTTGTTCCAGTTCCCAAATCATCAGTGGAAAGTAGGTCCCGGCCCCCGGCCGTATATCATTTTGACGCAAAGCAGCAATTACGGTACTCGCAGTCACCAGGGAGCCATCAGTCGTCTGAATGGGCTGTTCGTTGAGTTGAGCCAGCAGCGCCTCGAATCGATCTTGTAGGTCGGGATAAGCGGCGTCGCAGTCTTCATCGCTGGCGCAAATATCAAAGAGGGAGGTTACGGCCTCAACATTTGGCTGGCCGAAATTCTCGTACAGCTTGATGTCTGCCGGCGCAACAGAGTCGAGGATAACGCTGCGCAATCCCTCCGGCTGTCGGCGCATGACTTCCAGCGCCAACTGCGTACCGTAAGAAAAGCCATACAGGTTGTATTTATCGTAACCCAGTGCCGAAACCAGATTGACCACATCGCGTGTATTGTTGAGGGTGTTGTATTGGGTCAGATCCGTGTCGATTTTATCGAATCGCTCCAGACAGATCTCAAAGATTTTGTAATTAACCCCAAACTCCTCTGGAACCGAACCGCCGCTTTGATTGTAGGCCTGAACAAATTCCCGCATCGTCTCTTGTTGGGTTGCATATTCCACCTCGCAAGTTAAGTTTTGGTTGGAATAGCCGGTGCCACGCTGGTCAAAGATGATCACATCACGGGTTTGCCGAATCGGGGCAAAGCGTTCAGTCATCTTGGCCAGGTTGCGCAACTCGGCGGCACCGGGGCCGCCGTGGAGGTAGATGACCGGGTCGGACGCGGGTGACAGGCTGGTCGATTTCAGCACGGCAAAAACCAGATCGATCTGGTTGCCGTCCGGCTCGTCGTAGTTTTCCGGCACGGTGACCGTTCCGCAGATCACGGTTTCGCCCTCGATTTCGATTAGAGCAGGAGCGACCGGGCACGGCATGTCTGAAATTTTGTAGGAATCGTTCTGATCTTGGGCCTGGGCGCTGAACTGGATCACAACATTCAGTACGGTGACGCTCATAATGATCAATATAAAGGGTTTAACGATGGTGCTGTTATCTTTTCTCATTAAGATCTCATACCCTTATCGTGACATCCATTTCCATGAGCAGTGTGTAGATCTTTTTTTCCAAACGGTGCTGCCAAACGGTAAAGGAAAGCAGTTCCAAGGGAAACCACAAGGCGACCCACCCGGCAACAGATAAGCCTTCGCTGACAACTTGCAGGATTAGAGAGTTGTCATCATGCACCAATTTGGACGCGCCAATAAAAACAAAGAGGGCAATAAATGACACAAACAGCGCCCGTATACCGCGCCAGCGGGTGGCCTGAATATCATGCTCAATATTTTTGAGGCGTCCTCCGCAATAGCGCTTTACCGCTACTTTGACGTCCTGTTCCAGCCCGGCTTCCGTCTCGTTTTCAGGGAGAATAAGGGTTACGTGAACCCGTTTGTAAGAGGTGTCGGCGTACAGCTCATCGGAGATAAATTCTATCCCTGAAGTGTAGCTATGAATCTGGTAATCCGGAGAGAATGGTGTAATCTTAGGTTTCTTAAAAAACGCCTCTTTGTTATTAAGCTTGAGGGTGATTTCAAAAACGTCTCTATTCGACACGTGCAACCTCATTGTCTGGTTTGATGGTCAACACCAGGTTCGTGACTTTATTAGGAGTTACGCACTTGAAAGAAACCAGACCCTAAAGGTTTCCGAAGTTACCTTTCAATCAAAATTTAGAGGCAATCAAGCTTGTATTTTGTCCTGAAGTCGATTTATAAAACCTTTAGGGTCTCGAACTCCGTAACTCGTATTTATTATAGACTTGCCGGTCGGGTTGTTTTGGCCGGGTATGAACAAAGTCATCCTAATCAATCGACCTCTTTGAATTTGGGAAACAGATCCTCCTTGAAAAATTTTGGCGCGGTGCGGCTGTAGGCGTAAGCGAAGCGCATCACGGTCTCTGTATCAAACGCATTGCCGACGATTTGCATGCCGATGGGCATATTCTTTTTGGTTAGCCCGGTGGGTACAGCCACAATCGGCATCCAGTTTAACATGTTGAAAGGAATGGTGTAGAGGCCGGGGATGCTCTTGGTGTAGTTGCGGCCATCTTCAATGTGGTCAGGGCCAACGGTCCAGTCGAACTGATTGCCCATGTGGGGCGAGCCGACGGTAGGCAAAAGCAACACATCGTAACCCTTAGCGAAGACCGCATCCACAACCCGCTTATAGAGATCTTTCACCAGCGCTTCGCCTTTCAACAGGTTACTGCTCCCGAATCCGCCGCTGGCGGCCTGCTCAATAAAGCTGCGGGCATAGGGCATCATCTTGTCGAGATGCTCGGCGTAAGTGGCCATGCCGGCACCCATAGCCCCCGACAGCACCATATCTCTAAATTTTGGCGAGATGTCTTCCGGTTTTAGGCCCAGATCGAGGTCGACATGGTCGACAATAGCACCTTGGGCCACAAACACCTTCATCGCATCGTCCATACCCTTTTGCACATCGTTGATTGGCTCGATGATGCCCATACCACCGACATAGGCGATTTTCCTGCCCTGAATAGCCGGATAGACAAGCGGCAGCGGATCCATCTTGAACGCATTCGGCGAATAGATATCCGGGCCGGCAATAACGTTGTGCATCAGCACCATGTCCTCGAAGGTACGGGCCATAGGACCACTGTTGCAGTAGTAAGAGGTCAATTCGGCGTTGTGATACTGCCCGGCAGACGGCTTGTACCCGTAGAGCGCGCACTGCCCCGACGGGACGCGGATGCTGCCACCCATGTCGGAGCCGGTAGCGAGGGTGCAGTAGCCGGCGGCCAGCGCCGCGCCGGAACCGCTGGAAGAGCCGCCAGGGGTAAACTTGGGATTCCACGGGTTTTTGGTGACGCCCCAAGCCCTGGTGTCGGCTGCGACGCCCAGATACAGTTCGGGGACGGTCAACTGCATGCTCATGACGCAGCCGGCTTCTTTCAGCTTCTTGACGATTGGGTCCGCTTCCTCTTTAGGTGGATCGTCCTTATGAACCAGCGATCCCTGCGTGACAACCCAGCCCTGGTCATAGTGTTCGTCCTTGACGCCGACAGTGATGCCTTCAAGAGCGCGATAGGTGCCGTTCTGGTAACGCTCCGTCGATTCCTCAGCCTGCTTCATCGCGGTGTCGAAGTGCGTGTAGGTGATTGCATTGATATCGCCGTTAGTTTTTTCAACTTCGGCCATCTGAGCTTGCAGTACATCGACCGGCGTAATGACGCCTTGCTTGAACAGTTCCATTAGCATGGTGGCCGGGGCGTAGGCTATATCTTTCTTGGTTATAGTGTACATTTTTGTTCCTTTATTGAGATTCTCTATAAAACCCTTGCTAATTGACCTCAATTATCAATGTCTTATTGATAGGAAAGATTTGTCTCATTCGTGTTAATTCTGCTCCGATTTATTTCCGGTAACGTCTGTATATGTGCGACAAAAAGTTACGGGGCTATGGGTACCTCAACCGCTAGTAGCTCCACGGTTTCCGTACCGACCACCTCCAGTCCCGTGGGCGTGCTGCCGATAGTGACCCGGTCAGCCGTCCATACCGGCCCTGCTTCAAGCTCACCTACCAGTAGGCTATTGTCATTGCAGATATAGCTAACCGGGGTCCCCTCTAGCGCCAATGTGTTTTCAGCCACGGCTTCACAGGTGATCCCCGTTTCTAGCGTCACCAGCCAGGGCCGATTCGCTCGCGCCGTATTCTCAGTTTCCGTCGGCTCGGGCAGTGGGCTGCTTAGATTAACCTTGATGGGGTCGGTCCCAAAAGGACCGGCATAGCAAACTACACTCGTTCCATCCGCGCCGGTGAAGCAAGCATCCAGTACCGTGCCTTCAACCAGACACTGCCAGGCCGACGATAGCGCGACGGTACTGGAATTGGCCGTGCAGATGCCGGTACCACTCTCAACAGGTACAGCCGGCAGGAGATCAACCGCTTCTGTTGCCTCAACCTCGATAGCGGCCAGATCGATCATATTAGGAAAGGTTTCGGTATTTGGCAGTTCCAGCAATGTTTCGCCGGCCTGGCCCAAAACAAGGAGTTGGTCACCGGCTGCGTTGAGCGCTCGGGCCAGACCCCCTTGAAAAGACTCAGCCGCCAGAAATTGGGGTTCGAAAACGAATTGGCCGGCCGGATTGATGTAGCCCGTCAGGCCGTCAACTTCAACTGCGGCCAGCCTGTCGGCAAATGGCTGGGCCAGATCATACTGAAGTGGAATGACAACCTCACCGCTGGAGTCGATGTAGCCATCCTGCTCACCCAAGCTAATCACGGCCAGCCCTTCGCTAAAGTCGCCGGCGTAATCAAAACCGGGACCGATAACAAACTCGCCATTGGTGTCGATGTACCCCTCACCGCCGACCGTGCCGACCGCCGCTACCCCATCCGAAAACGGACCGACATAGATGAATTGAGGCTCGATAACAACCGCGCCCGTGGTGTCGATGTAGCCGACACTGTCAGCCGAGCCGACTCCGGCAAAACCTTCTTGAAAAGACTCGGCCACCTCCCATTGCGGTTCGATGACAAATTCACCGCTGGGGTCGATGTAACCAAAGAGAAACGCGTCGGCTTCGCCGCGCGAAGCAGCCGCCAGCCCTTCGGAAAAGTCGCCGGCCAGACTAAACTGTGGTTCAATGGCAAGTTGACCGGTCGTATCGACATAGCCAAAGCTGAGTTGGTCGTCGCCACCGATGACGGCAATCAAAGCCAACCCTTCCCGGAACGGGCCGGCCAGCTCGAATTGCGGTTCGATGACTGTTGCTCCGGACGAATCGATATAGCCCATGAGATCGTCAACCTGCACCGCCGCCAGCCCTTCAGAAAAGTCGTCAGCCTGCTCAAACTGTGGCTCGATTACAAACGCGCCTGAGAGATCAACGTAGCCGTACTGCTCACCATCCTGGCTATATGGAAGTAGCGTCTCGGTTTCGCTCTGAACCGCAGGGGCGGCTGCCGACTGCGTCACCGTAAAAACAGCCAGCGTCAACAGAAGGATAATACCCGTCATCCACAGAGTTTTTTGAGATTTCAATAGATTTTTCACCTGATCGCTCCTCATTTTCATCGTTTACCGAAATCGCCAGCGTTGATTGGATTGAGCATGGCATGCATATTGCCGAACCGGCGCTCTGGGCCTTAAACTCGCGCCGCGCACATCAAGACACTTGCCGCTGCGCCGATTAACCAGAAGGACGTCCCGGCTACTGACTCGCACCGGATACCACTGTTGATTACGCCCGCCGTGGCACGAAAACTGCTGAACGGTGGCGTAGTTACGTTTGGCATCGCCGCGCACATCCAAACATTTGCCGCTGCGCCCATTGACCAACAAAATTCGGCTTTTACTGGCCGGAATCGGCAGCCACTGCTGGTTGCGGCGTCCGTGACAGAAATATTGCTGTGCTCTGGCTCGGTCACGACGGCTCTCGTTACGAATGTCCAGACAGCCCCGGCTATGCCTGACCTCGATCACCGTGCCTCGCCCCTGGGCGTAAGCCGGTGCCGGCGGTAGCAAAGCCATAACCGCCCCAACGGTAATCAGAACGATAAAAACTGTTAAGAGTTGCCTATTAACCATCTTATTTTGTTCTTCCTTTCTTCATTGATCTCATTAGATGAGAGTTTTTGTGGTTTTAGAAATTAATCGGGTACGTGCCGGAGTCACAAAGCCAGCTTTGTGACTCCTCGATTAATTTGTTGGTCTACAATAATGCTCAACCTTAGGCATCGATCTAATCGACGGCAATGCATTCGCGCAGCTTGGCTTCGGCTGAGAACTTACTTCAAGCATTAATTATTATCGTCGTCGTTATCATTGTTATTGTTGTTGTTATTGTTGTTGTTGTTGTTGTTGTTATTGTTGTTATTGTTCTGGCCGCAGTTATCATTATTAGGCTGGGAGGGCCAGACACAGGCATTGATAAAGGTTTGACCCACCGGGCCACCCGCCTGGAAGTTGATATAACGCGTTCCGTCGCTGGCAGACAGGCCGGCATTACTGCCAAACAGTCCAAAGGGATCACCACCGCCGCCGCTGTCGAGAATGTTCCAACCGGCCGCACTCAGCGCCGCCTGGTAGTTGTTGACGACGTCCATAGGGGCCGCGTTTGAGGTGTAGTAGAAGTGGCGTCCCCCCTCCTGAATCGCGTTCTCAGCCTGGAAGGAGGCATTGCCGGGTTCCGGAAGGCCGGCCAGCAGATCGCCGCCCGCGCCCAGCGTACCCTGATTGTTGTTGTTGTTTTGACCGCAGTTGGTGTCGCTCGGCTGTGCCGGCCAGATGCAGGCGTTGATAAAGGTGGAACCGGATGGGCCACCGGCGTTGAAGGTTAGGTAGCGGTCGCCGTTGGTGGCGGTCAGACCGGCTCCGCCGCCAAACAGGCCAAAGGGATCGCCGCCACCGCCGCTGCTCTCAATGTTCCAGCCGGCAGCGCTCAAGGCCGATTCGTACCCGCTCACGACATCGGACGGAGAGGCAGAGGAGGTATAGAAGAAGTGACGCCCGCCCTCCTGAATGGCATTCTGAGACTGGTAGGCGGCGTTGGCCGGTTCCGGTACGCCGGCCAGCAGGTCGCCACCTGCGCCTAACGTACCCTGATTGTTGTTATTCTGGCCGCAGTTCGTGTTGCCGGGCTGGGTGGGCCAGACACAAACATCGATAAACGTGGAACCTGATGGGCCACCGGCGTTTAGTGTCAAGTAGCGGTCGCCGTTGGTCGCGGTTAGACCGGCCCCGCCGCCAAATAGCCCAAAGGGATCGCCGCCGCTGCTTTCAATCGTCCAACCGGCGTCGCTGAGCGCAGCCTCGTAGCTGCTCACCACATCGGTCGGGGCATCCGAAGCGGTGTAGAAGGCGTGGTGCCCACCCTCATGAATCGTATCCTGGGCTTGCAGGCTGGCTCCCGCCGGTTCCGGGACATCAGCCAGCAAATCGCCGCCGGTGCCTAACGTGCCGGAGCCGTCTGAGGTTTGATTGTTGTTGTTTTGGCCACAGTTGGTATTACCGGGCGGTGAGGGCCAGATGCAGGCATCAACAAAGGTAGAGCCGGGCGGGCCACCGGCATTCAGCTTTAGGTAACGACCGGCGTTGGTGGCGGTTAAGCCCGCCCCAAACATACCAAACGGATCGCCACCACTGTTCTCGATGTTCCAGCCGGCCTCTTCCAGCGCCGCCTGGTAGTTGCTAACTAGATCGCCGGGTGGCGTGCCGGTGGTGAAGAAGAAATGGCGGCCCCCGGCCTGAATAGCGTCCTCGGCCCGAAATTCGGCGTCAGTCAATTCGGGCACGCCGGCCAGCAGGCCGCCGCCGGAACCCATCAGCCCCGCGCCGGAAGCCTGGACGTTGTTATTGTTTTGGCAATTGGTGTTGCCGGGCTGCGAAGGCCAGATGCAAGCATTGATAAATGTAGCACCAGATGGGCCGCCGGCGTTGAATGTGAGATAGCGCATTCCATCGGTTGCCGTCAAGCCGGCCCCACCGCCGAATAGGCCAAAGGGATCCCCGCCGCCGCCGCTGTTGATAATGGTCCAACCGGCATTAGAAAGGGCCGATTCGTAGCCGCTCACCACATCACCGGGGCCGGCGGAGGAAGTGTAATAGTAGTGTCGTCCCCCCTCGTGGATGGCGTTTTCAGATTGAAACGCGGCGTTGGCCGGTTCGGGTACGCCGGCCAGCAGCCCCCCCATCGAGCCTAAAGCCGCAGCTCCCGACGAAATCCGGTTATTATTATTGTTTTGGCCGCAGTTGTTGTTGCCGGGCTGCGAAGGCCAGACGCAAATGTCGATAAACGTGGCCCCACCCGGCCCACCGGCATTCATTTTGAGATAGCGGGAGTCGTTGGTCGCCGTCAGGCCGCCGCCGAACATGCCAAAGGGATCGCCGCCGCTGTTGACAATGGTCCAGCCGGCATCGGTCAATGCCGCTTCATAATTGCTGACAACATTACCGGGCGAGTCTGATGAGGTGTAAAAGAAATGTTGACCGCCTTCTTGAATGCTGTCTTGGGCTTGAAAATTGGCCGCAGCCGGTTCGGGGATGCCGGCGATCAAGTCATCTTCCTGGGCCAGCACTGTCGTTGAATTTGCCAGTGCGCCCATCAACAAGATAATTATTAAGACGGATAGTTTTTTTAGCTTCATTGCTTGTTCCTCCTTGAACAGCCTTGGAAGTAACGCAGTGATACAGGGGCTAGCATCCGGCACCTTAGGACCAACTGCGCAACTCTGAATTTAGTTAGGACTTACGCAGTTCGAGACCCTAAAGGTTTCCGCAATCACCCTTGTATGTTGTCCTAAAATCGACTTGTAAAACCTTTAGGGTCTGAAACCTTCCCACTGCGCAACTCTGAATTTAGTGATAGAGTCTCTGCCCCTATCGGGGTTATCTGCCATAACAGACGTTTATGAACCTGACTACCGCTAACATAACATATCTGAGATACCCAAACAACGTAAGAACTTGGTAATTTCTACTGCCAATAGTGGAAAACGCTCTACGTAAATATACGTAGAGCGTTTTTTTATTAGTGGTTTTCATGTTATATTAGGCTTACAAGCTCCTCTAAAGGAGAAACAACATGTACATTGCTGACATAATCCAGGCCATTTCTGCCGGCATCTGCATTTATGCGGGTGTAATCCATCTCATAATTGGGCTGCGGAGCAAACCCAAAAATTGGATACATCTGTCTTTTGCCGCGTTGAGTCTGCTGTTCGGTCTCTACAGCGCCAGCTTGTTTGTGTTGTATTCTGCTTTTGATACGGGTTCCCTTACCCGGTATGTGCTTGTAGACAGATGGGGAATAGCGCTCAATTATTTGGCCTATGCCGCCCTGTTCTGGTTTATAGCTACCTACACGAACGCCAAGAACCGCCTGGTGCCGTTTGTTGTCACCGGCGTTTATGTTTTGATCTCCGTTTCTAACTTCATTTTGCCCTATCCCTGGGTATACACAGATATTCAGCTAACCCCAACGTTTCCTCCGGATATTGTTATCGCGCCCTGGTACTCGGTTGAGTTGGTCGTGACCTGGCTTCTTATATTTTTGTACGCAGCTTATTACATCAATAAGCAGTATCGTCGCGGCCAGCGCAGCGAAGCGACGGCGCTTGGTATTGCCATAGGTATCTTCCAGATTACGCTGTTGTGGGACTATGGTATCGAATACGGATTAATTGATACGATACTCATGCAGCAATATGGCTTCGTAGTGTTGATCATCATCATGAGCCTACGCCTGTCGAGTGAAGCCATTGAGGCCGAGCAAGAAGTCCGTCGGCTGAATAGTGAATTGGAAGACCGTGTTAAGGCGCGGACAGCCGAGTTGTCTAGCGCTAACCAAGCTTTGCAACAAGCTAAAGAAAAGGCCGAGGCAGCCAACCGGGCCAAGAGCGTCTTCTTGGCCAATATGAGCCACGAGCTACGCACACCGCTCAACGCTATTCTGGGCTTTACGCAATTAATGAGCCGTGATCCCTCGTTCCCGACTAATCACAAACAACCGTTGAATATTATTGATCGCAGTGGGGAGCATCTGCTCGACTTAATCAACGACGTCTTGGAGATGTCCAAAATCGAAGCCGGGCAAATCGGCTTAGAAGAGAACGACTTTGATCTAGTCCGCACCCTGGCGAGCCTAGAAAGCATCATGCGGGTGCGGGCTGAACGCAAAGGTCTCGACTTCATCTTCGAGCGAGCGGAAGACGTACCGCGTTACCTCAAGGGAGATGAGCGCAAGCTGCGACAGGTGTTGATTAATTTGCTGGGCAATGCGATTAAGTTCACCCCAGAAGGCCGGGTGATGCTGCGCGTGGGGGTTAGGGGGCAGGAGCTAGGGATTAGGAGTCAGGAGTTAGGAGGCAGGAGTCAGGAATTAGGGGGAAGAAGAGAGGGCAGAAACGTTGAACTCATACAAGGAACTGAAAGTGTGGCAGAGAACAGTCGACTTGGTAGCGGAGATCTATCGAATGACCAGAACATTTCCCGACGAGGAAAGATACACTCTGACCTCTCAGATGAGACGAGCAGCAATATCAATACCATCCAACATCGCCGAGGGATGGGGGCGAGGGACAACGAAAGAGTACGTCCACTTTCTGAGGATAGCCAGAGGCTCTTTGATGGAGTTGGAGACGCAACTGATCATCTCAGAAAAACTAAAGTATCTGTCGGCAGACACGATAAACCTACTCATCAAGGAGATCCAGGAAATCGGCAGAATGCTCAATGGACTTATGCGGAGTCTCAGGCATCGGGAAACAGGCAGGAGCTAGGGGTTAGGAATCAGGGGGTAGAGGATAAGGGCGGTCCCCTAATTCCTAATTCCCAATTCCTAACCCCTGACTCCCAATCCCTAATCCCTATTTCCTTTGCGGTATCCGACACGGGCCTCGGCATTGCCCCCGAAGAGATGGACGACCTGTTCAAGCCGTTCACCCAGACTCAGAGTGGGCAGCAAGCAGCGGTAGGAACCGGGCTGGGCCTGCCGATCAGCCGCCAATTTGTGCAACTGATGGGGGGCGATATCAGCGTTGAAAGTCAAGTAGGGCAAGGGTCGACCTTCAGTTTTGAAATTCAGTTTGCATTGGCCGAACGGTCAGATATCGAGCCGGAGCGTCCCCGGCGTAGAGTGGCCGGTTTGGTGCCTGCTACGGCTGGACCGTATCGCCTCTTGGTGGTTGACGACAGCGCCGACAACCGTGCGCTATTGAGCCAGTTGCTGACCTCGGTCGGTTTCGAAGTCAAAGAGGCGATCAACGGGCAGCAGGCATTGGAGCTGTACCACAGTTGGCAGCCGCATCTGATCTGGATGGATATTCGGATGCCGGTGATGGACGGCTACCAGGCCAGCCAGGCCATCAAGGCCGGCGGCGGGCCAGAACCGGTCATCATCGCCCTGACAGCCAGCGCTTTTGAAGAAGAGCGGGCCGAGGTTTTGGCCGCCGGTTGTGATGATTTTGTGCGCAAGCCCTTCCGCGAGACGGAAATTTTTGAGAAGATGGCCAACCATCTGAATCTAACCTATCTCTATGAAGAAATGGCCCCCGAGGCTGAACAGCAGGGGCCGGCGTCCCCTGTTCATCTCACTCCCACCGACTTGGCCCGTCTGCCGGCCAAATGGCGGGTAGATCTGCGAGAGGCGGCCAGTCGGGGCCGGAGCGAGCAATTGTATAGGCTGATTGACCTAATCAGGGCAGACCATGCTCAAATGGCAGAAGCGTTAACGACCTTAGTCCAAGCGTTAGAGTTTAGAAAGATTGTGTCCCTGACTGAGCAGATAGAAACAGAGCAACCGTGACCCAACTGCATTCTGAACAAATCCAAATCTTTACCGATATGGAACCCGAACCCTCTGGGCTGCCTTTGGGAAATATTTTAGTTATTGATGATACATCATCCAGCAGACAACTCTTGTTAACAATACTAACTGACCAAGAGTACGACGTGCGGGCTGCGGCTGATGGCCCGACCGCCTTAATGATGGCCCAGGCTGAGCCACCCGATTTAATCTTACTGGATATTCAGATGCCGGGAATGGACGGCTACGAACTGTGCCGACAGTTGAAATGTACGGCGACGACCTGCGATATCCCGATCATCTTTATCAGCGCCTTAGATACGGTAATTGATAAAGTCAAAGGGTTTGAATTGGGCGCGGTAGATTACATTGCCAAGCCCTTCCAGGCCGAAGAAGTAATGGCCAGGGTCAACTCGCAGTTAAAGCTGTATCAACTGAAGAAAGAATTGGAACAACGTAATCGGCAACTTCAGCACCAGATTCAAGAGCGCCGGCAAGCCGAGAATCTTTTGCAACAGCGGGTAGTAGAGTTGTCGGCGCTGCACAGCGTGGCCCACACCATGGCCGCCATGACTAATTTACCCGAAGCGCTTAACCACGCAGCCAAAATTATAACCCACTTGTTTGACTCCGAACTGACTTTCATCAGCGTACCGCTGGAAGAGAATGCCGAACTGCGGACGCTAGCCGGATACCGGCGCAGCATCGACTCATTTACCGACGTAGCACCCGCTGCCTTTCGCCTGGAAGACACACCGGCGACGCGCCAGGCTCTTGAGTCAGGCCAATCGCAAATCTTAACAGACCTTCAAACGCATGCATTGGCACCTATGGTGCGGATGTTTATCGAAAAAGTGGATCTGCAGGCCGTTATGATCGTCCCCCTGAGAATGCAAGGGGTGGTTACGGGTACATTTTTGGTAGGATCTACCCAGGCCGGGCGTACCTTCAATCGCCATGATATCATTCTGGCCGAAACCATTGCCGGCGATATTGCCGCGGCGGTGACAACGGCCCAACTGGCCGAACAAGCCCGCGCTGCCGCCGTTGATGCCGAGCGGCAGCGGCTGGCCCGCGAACTGCACGACTCGGTCACCCAATCGCTCTACAGCCTGACCTTATTAACCAGCGGCTGGGGCACGATGGCAACCCAGGGACAGTTGAGCCAACAGCAAGTGGTTGACTCGCTGCGGCAGTTGGGCGAAATCGGCCAGCAGGGGCTAAAGGAGATGCGGCTGCTCATTCACCAACTGCGCCCCCCCGTTCTGGCCGAGGCCGGCCTGGTTGGTGCGGTGCAGCAGCGCCTGGATGCCGTAGAGCAGCGGGTGAATGTTGAAACTCGCTTGTACACCAAGGGAGTCGTTGATACCTTGCCGCCGGCTGTCGAAGAACAGCTTTTCCATATGACGCTAGAGGCGCTCAACAACACGCTGCGGCACGCCAAAGCCGAGACCGTCACCGTCAACATTTTGGCCGATAACGATTGTCTAACGCTGTCGGTCCAAGATGACGGCGTCGGTTTTGATACCGACGAGCCATCGATGGGGCTGGGGTTGGCCTCGCTCCGCGAACGCGCGGAAGCTATCGATGGCGCGCTGTCGATCACCTCTGCGCCCGGTCAAGGCACAACAGTTGAGATAACGGTTACGCTTGAAGCTGATGAAAAAACGCGATGACCAGTTTTGTAGCATAAATGGCTAATTTACGCCTCGATACGGCCCAACACCCGGAACAAGAACAATTTGGCAAATTGTTCTACGATCTGCGCATCTCCTGTATAATAAAGGTACGATGATGACTAAAAAAATTCGCGTCTTAATCGCCGACGATCATCCGATAGTGCGGCAGGGAATGGCCGTAATACTGGCCGCTCAGCCCGATATGGAACTGATTGCCGAAGCCACCAACGGCCAAGAAGCGGTCGACTTAGCCCAAGAATTTCAGCCCGACATCATCATTATGGATTTGAAGATGCCGGTCAAAAATGGTTTAACCGCCATCAAGGAAATTGACCACCATCTACCGGATACCGGCATTCTGGTCCTAACCAGCTTTCCCGATGACGACAGTGTATTCACGGCCATCAAGAGCGGCGCAATGGGCTTCTTACTCAAGGATTATCCGCCGGATCAACTGCTCGATGCCATCCGCACCGTCTACGCCGGCGAAAGCGCCCTGCATCCCACCATTGCCCGTAAGTTAATGCAAGAGATCAAAAAGCCGCCGGTGTTACCGCCCAGCCCCGATCCGCTTACGCCCCGTGAATTAGACGTGCTGCAATGTTTGGCCCAAGGTTTGTCAAACCGGGAAATCGCGACCGAGCTGTCGGTTTCCACCCGAACCGTAACGACACACGTTCGCAACATTCTCGATAAGCTCCATTTGGCCAATCGCACCCAGGCCGCCTTATATGCCTACGAAAAGGGTATTACTTAAGCCCTCTAGTAAGAGCTTTTTCTCGTCCCCAAACTAAGTTTGGGGACGAGAAAAAGCAGTAAGGCAAACTTAAGTTTGCCCTACGAGGCATGAGAGAGACAAATTAAACACCAAGCGGCTCTACGCATTTTTACGTAGGGCCGTTTCCTCTTTTAGAATCGCAATATACGTTTTTGTTTTGATGTCTCCTCCACCCAAACATGTTAAAGTGAATATATCGTCATTTAGAAAAGCCCGTTAAGGCATGTTGTGGTGAACTATGTCTCCAAAACAAACTGCCCGATCTAATGTTGAACGTCCGGCAACTATTGCAGCAATTGTACCGGTCTGGCTACAGGATGCTTTGGCGGTGCTGTTGAAATCAGATCAGTCGGTCAGGTTGGTGGCCTGTACGGCCACGATACAAACCATGGTATTGCTATCACTAGACAAAACGCCTGATCTGGTACTGCTGGATGTGGATGAACGAGACGAGCTAGCCTCTGACCAGGTCCGGCAAATTAGAGCAGTTTGGCCTGACGCCCGCTGCATTGCCCTGGTTGACCGCGGAGGCCAGCAAAGCGTTATGCACGCCGCCGGCGCTGATGAGGTTTTGCTCAAAGGAACTCTCTCTAAACAGTTATTAACGGTCATCCATCGCGTAGCCCGACAGTCTAAAGATAACCGGACACAGACGGCCCCTGAAGAAAAAGAGTCCGGTCCAAAGACCTTAACCTGATCAAATTAAAAAACATTAGGCTTATTCTGAAGTAAGAGGCAATGCTGCCGAAGAGATGGAACTCTAAAACTAAGTTTAATCCTGGTTCGTGAGCAAATGCACCATCAATCTTGATTTTGTTCTCCAGAATTGGAAGACTTAGCTCGGTGTTGGAAGTCTTAAAATTTTATCGGAATCTATAAAAATTATGAGTTACGCAGTTAGCAAGAATACGAGCGTTTCGTAGCACAAATTGCTAATTTGTGCCACGCATTGGCCTGGATACGAACAATTTAGCAAATCGTGCTACGAACTGCGTAACTCATAAAAACTTCTCCGCTGATGGTTTCGCGATGCCATATACAGCGTATTTGCTAACGCTATCAAAGACAACATAAAACTCACGTTGATCGCTTCCCTGCTACTGCCAAAACTGGGGTAGATAATCGCGATAGGTAACCAAGTAATCGTCAAGAATTTGGCGAGCGACATCCAGATCGGTGATGACCGGGTCGAGCAGTAGACATTGCAGCGCTGCTTGGCGGTCGCCCAGAACGGCGGCATCCACACACAGTCGGGTGACGGTTAGCTCACGGCGGCACAGTTCGGCCACCGGCTCCGGCAGTTCGCCCACGCCCACGCCCCGGATACCCATTCCACTAACCAGGCCGGGTGTTTCCACAATCGCACCGGCCGGTAGATTGGTGATGTAGCCCTCATTGGGCAGATTGACGGCTAAATGATAATGGTTACCGGCGGCGGCGATATTTTCGATCATCTCCAGCGCGCCCTCACTGTCGGCATCGCGCAACTCGTTGAGGCTGGCGGTATCCTCACTTAATCGGGCGATATCGGCGTGGCCTTGCTGGCGCAGTTCGCCCCACACATCCCACTCGTAAAGACTAACGTCGTACTTTTCCCAGGGTTTGGTGATCGGATCACTCAACCAGGGCAAATACTCGCACAGGTGCTCATCGCCGGGGATGGGAAACAGACCGAAGGCATCAAACACCTGGCGGGTGAGCGGCTCAAAATTGGGGTCGAAGGCGGCCCAACGTTCGGCAAATCGGGGGTACAAATCTTCACCGGTCTGTTTATCACGAATGTCGAGCATCCAGGTGAAATGGTTCAGTCCGGCGGCTTTAATATCCAGTCGATCCAGCGCCTGGGCAGCGATGTGGCGCGCACCCGGGATAAAGGAAGGTGAGGCATGGGTGCTGGTAAAACTGTCCATCACGTCCAAACCCAAATCACCGGCCAGCACCCGGCCGGCCATAGCGTAGCCCATCCCGATTTGGTGGCACAAACCCACCACACGAATGGTGCTGTAGCGGGCGATAGCGTCGCAGATGCGGATCATCGGATTAGTAAAGTTGATGAACCAGGCGTCGGGGCAAGCCTGTTCCATCGCGTGGACAATCTCCAAGACCGGCCCGATGTTGCGGGCTGCATGGGCGAAACCGCCCGGCCCGCCGTTTTCAGCGTAGGGCTGGCGCACGCCGTATTTAAGCGGTATTTCAAAATCGGAGCGCCACAGCTTTTCGCGCGGCGGCACCTCGATTGAACTGATCACAAAGTTGGCCTCGGACAGAGCATTATTGTGATGGGTATGGGTAGTGATGGTCATGTCCGCCACCCATTCGCGGTTGAGCCGTTGAGCCAATTGGCGGACCAGGGCCAACGTCTCGGCGTTGCGATCAACCAACGCCAAGGTACTGCCACGTAGCTTTTCGCTGCGCATCAACGCGGCCAGGGTGTTGAGGCCAAAAATGGCGCTACCCGCGCCGATGACGACAATTTTAGCAGGAAGCATAGGCGACTCCTTATGAAAGAGAACAATTTGAATAAGTATGTCCGGCAAATGGCAACTGGTAAATAGTAAATAGTAAATTGAAATACGGTGGATGAATTAAAGCAGTTCTTAACCCTTCATCAGAAATGAAACCGTGTGGATCAGTAGCCCCACCAACCCACCGACCACGGTGCCGTTGATGCGGATATACTGTAGGTCTTTGCCAACTTGCAGTTCAATCTTGCGGGAGGTCTCTTCGGCGTCCCATTTGCTGATGGTTTGAGCGATGAGCTGCTCAACTTCATGGCCGTACTCTTCTACTAGATAGAGGGCGGCTTCGTGCACCCAGCGGTCAATCTTTTTGAGCAAGTCATCATTTTCCAGAATAGTTTTACCGAAACGACTAATGCCTTCCTGAATGGGTTTGCGGACATCAACATCCGAGTCGCTGCCGGTATTGAGCAAGGCCGCTTTGATATCGCGCCACAATGAGTTTGAAAAATCTTGTACGACCGGATTTTGCAGAAAATCTTCTTTAAAGGCTTCTTCTTTCGCCAGCACTTCGGGCGAATGTTTGAGATCGTCAATAAAACGGGTGATCGTTTGGTTAAAGCGCTCACGCAGGGGGTGATTAGGGTTATTTGATACCTCATGCAGGGTTCGGTTGTTGGCATCAACAATTTTCTGATAGATGAGGTTATCGACGTTTTTAGGCAACCACCAGGGTCTTTCTTCGCTAATGCGCTTTTTAATAACATCGCCATTTTCATCTAGAAAAGTAGACCCCACCTTAAGAACGCCTTCCAACAGCTCTTGCTGCCGGTTGCCGGACATAACGAGAGACAAAATTTGACCGACGATGGGGGCTATTTTCGTAGCCCGTATTCGAGCCGCGATATTTTGTTCGATCAACCCTTGGATCTCTTCATCTTTCACGACCTGAACCACACCGGCCAAGCCGACGGCGACATAGTTGGCTAGCATCGCGCTGTTATCAGGTTGACTAAGCCAGCGGGCCAAGCTGCGGGTCACATCGATGGATTTTAGTTTGCCCGAAATGACTTCGCTGTTAAGAAAGTTTGTTCGCACAAAGTGGCCCAATATACGGCCAATGCTATCTTTGCGAGTCGGCACGATGGCCGTATGAGGAATTTTGAGACCAAGCGGGTAACGAAACAGGGCGGTAACGGCAAACCAGTCGGCAATCGCACCGACCATAGATGCTTCCGCCGTAGCCCGGATAAAACCGGCCCAGACGTATTGATCTTCAAAGGCGGAGGCCACAATAAAAATAAGAGCCGCCACGACAAGTAACGATGTGGCCAGGAATTTCATCCTGCGCAGATCGGACTGCCGGTTGGCTTCAAGATGTGGATTGATATTCATGAATGTGAGTCGTTATGAAGGGAGGCTGTACACGAAGTCCCATCAAGGGCCGTAGTAACGCTTTAGCGATGTCCCTCTTGTAAAGGCTAAAGCTATTACTACGAACCAAGGGCTATTTGAGCCTATAAACTATTCTTTGTCTTCTGAGTCAGGTTGTTTCCAACTTAGAGAAATATGGAAGTGACCACTTTCACGCGACTTGGCGATCATAGCGCCGGCTTCGGCATCGACTTTTATGTCGAAAACGACGGATGCGGACTGAGGCTGTGTTTCTAAGCTTTGCAGAACATCAATAACTCCATCGGCACAACCGCGAATGGTGTCGAGCATCTGGTTGTAAGCGTCTTTGGTAGCGTCGCTCGATATATCGGATGAGGGCGATTGACGGGCAAAACCTGCGCCTGTTCGCCCCGTGTCATCAACTTCAATACGAATCGATTGACCGTTTTTAGTCAAAGTTTCAATATAGTGGACCATTACAAAATACCTCCAGCTTATGAGTTTGTTGTTACTTCAGAGTCGGATAATCCTTAGACCCTCAAATCAAGATTCGGCGCTAAGGACATACAGCACAAAAACTGTAATTTAAGTCGTTTAAATATAACATAAATCAAGTCGGTTGCCTAACTGGTATTAATAGACAAGAATAAAAAAGCCGAGGAGGTTTCCTCGACTTGATGATCTAAAAATGTTGACCAAATGTGGCTCGGTTCCGCCTACAGTAATGACTGAATCGCCTCATAAAGGGTTTCGTAGGTTTTTAGCTTTTGTACTTCGTGCTGGCCTTCAGCGCTGTCCAAGTTGGGGCTGCCAAACATAGCCTTCCAGCCGGTGCTAACGTGCATTAAGACAAGTTGCCCACCGTGCTGTTCTTCAGCAACTTGCTCAATCTGACGCAAAAGCTTGGGCAAGCGTGGAGCGTTTTTGTCGGCCTCGGCCAGGTTGCCGGTGGTCCAAACATCGGGTTCGGGTTCAAGCAGCCAGACATCACGAGCAACATCAAACTGCATACCCAACAGTTTACCGTTGGGTGACACCAACCAACTGGAGCGATCTTCCGGTTCGTGAAGCTGCCAAAGTCCGGTATTATCATTAAAGGAGGCCTCTACCAACATACTGCCATCCAATAGATAAATCTGTCCTTCTTTAAGTTGCGTGGTTTCCATGTTTTACCTCCGTAGGGTGTCAAATTTTTTGTTTGGGTAACACGCGGGCCAACATTTGATCAATAAGCTGATATATATCTAACTGCCTAAAACCGGCTAGCCAGGCTAAGACAATCAACACGATCTGAGGGGATGAAAAGCTTCTACTCTCCATTCCCAGCGTGGCATTGCCAAAAATCAGAAAGCCGGTATTAGCAACAAAAAACATGAGTACACCTAACATAAGACCGGTTACGGGATGGATGAGATAAATCATCACCTTTTGTCGATCAAATTGGTTTTTACTCATATCTTCAGAGAGATCGTATAAAACGGCAACCACACCGCCTAAGCCTCCGGCCAAAGCAACATACCAAATTGTGGTATACCCTTCAGCAATATAAATTACACCTTCGGCTAACTGGCTCATATCCACAAAAAAGCCCATCGACAAAACGACAAACCAAACAACAGCGTAGAAAAAGACCAGCAACCCCCATGTGTAAGCCCATTGGCGACGCATCTCTTTTTCAATAATCATCATTTTGACTTCAGCGACTTCATTTAGGGCCGCGTTATACTGTCCCGGATCTTCTAACACCAAGCCGTGGGCTTTATTCAATTTCTTAAGTGCCAAAGAGACATCTGCCGGAAAGTGATTTAACTCTTTTATCGCCCGTTCGTAAAGCGCCTCAACTTGCTGATCAAGATAGGCACGTCGCTCACGGCTGGTATACGACTCGACGTGTTCTGTCAGCGAGGGATCACGTTCTACTTCGGCTCTTTTTTTAATGGTAAGGTGTAAAGAGGGCTGTTTTGTAAGGATGTCTTCAGGTAAAATCTCGTGGTCAGACGTAGGTGGTTTTTCACTCATGATTTGTCATCAAACTGGCGTCAATAAATTAACGACCGTCTAAAAAATCGCTCACAGTTACATTACCTATAAGCGTCATGAATTTAGAAACAAAATAAAGCAAACAAACTTAAAGATTGCTTACAACAACAATGAAGCAACTTGCTTCTACTTATTCTTGTAGTTCGTACGGTATTAACGGCGTTTTACTCTGCGACTCTTCCGTCGCCTTGGGTGAAATAGCTTTGATGATGACATAGATCCAGTCGTAAACATTATCTTGTCGGAAACCAGCCACAAACCCAAAGAATATAGATAAGGAGATACCTGTAGAAGTATCAAAGCCTGGGGTAGTGCCAGCATTTCCAAACATTGAGCTTGCGGCAATAAGCAGGAAATACATTACCAGGCCAAGAACAAAACCCAAAATGGGTTTAACCATGTACCACATTAAATACTGGCGGTCAAAATCTTGTTTAACCGATACACGATAGTAAAGCGTCCATAGAATAGCCACAGCTCCACCAATACCACCGGCTAGGCCGGAAAACCAGGCTTGAAGCGCCACTGAGGTAACGGTATTTCCTTGTAGTTGTTCCATGTCGATAGGCAAAAAGTAGCCAACCATACACAATACCAACCACGCAATGCCATAAAACAGAACGAACAGGCCCCAGGTATAAGACCACCGTTGCAGGTTGGTTTTGCGGTCGAGCATAGTTTTTACGATAGCTACGCGATAAAAAGCTTCATCGTACTCACGAGGATCTTCTAAGATAAGGTTATGGGCCTGCCGCAATGTATCAAGGGCAAAGTTAGCGTCTTTTTTGTTACCGCTTAATTCTTTGGCTATGGCTTCGTAAAGCGCTTCAACTTCATTAAAAAGTTTATCTCTACGTTCTTCGCCAACATAATTTACGATCTTTTCCGCAAGCGCGGCGTCTTTTTCAGCTGCTTGAAATTCAGTTACCGAGAGAACGTGATCGCCAACTTCGGCAAATTCATCTTGCGGCCTAAAACTTTCTCGGGTTACGGGCACCGCTTCAGCAAAAGTACTGAGTGCATTGACAACCCCGGCAGGAGCTTGGTCAATGGGCAGGCTCGAAGCAGCAGTCGGTACAGAGGTACCTGTTGGCGCGTTTGATGGCGTTGTAGTAGGTGCGTACGTATAAGTTGGATCGTTGTAGGCAGAAGATGTGCCAAAATCCGTTGACGCAGATGGCGGGGGAGAAGCAGGCGGCGGTGGGGTGTGAGGAATGGTGGCATCTGTTGCCGTTTCTTCTACAACCAATCCAGACAAATCATTAATATCATCTACTGTAGGCATATTTGCTACTTCTGTATCTACATTGCTAGAAGCAATCTCCTCTTCTGATCGAGGTGAGGCTATGCCGGTCGTATTCTTGGCTGTAAGCATCGATATATCTTTCTCAGCTACATTACCGGCCTCTACAGTACCAGACAAATTATCTTTTTCTTCTGAATCAGACAAGTTTACTCCCTCCAGTGGTATTGGACTCTCTTCAATAAGACCAGACAGATCATTTACATCTTCCTTGGCATCGTCACTGATCTCTGTTATCTCGGGATAAGCAAAGGGGGAATTGGTAGGCTCGAAGTTTACCTCTTCAGTTTGGGAAGTAGATGTAATAGGGGCAGAGGCTAAGATTAAATCATCAGGAGGTGCCTCTAACGCAACAGGTAGACCAAGTTCGTCGACCAATCGTTCATCGGCTTGATCATTCATGTCGTTTGCATTAATGTTGCTTGGCGCACTTAATTCTGCATTTTCTTCTTCTGCTTCGGGCTGATCATCAGTATCAAAGCCTTCTTTATTCACAGCACCGCCGAAAAGCAGATCAATGCCCTTATTTTTTTTCTGTGTCATCCCTAGAGACTCGGGGCTTTTATCTTTTATACTCGCTCGTTTACTTTTTGCCATTCACAACTACTCCCTCCCAAAAACAAGCACGCATACTAGCGATGATACAAGGAAAAATTATGTTAAGATACTATCCATTATACCATAAATAAAGATTGTTGCCACCTTTAAATTTAAAATTTAAGAGAGCCGCCTGGCTGGTGGCTCTCTTAAAGAAAAAGTCTATACGCACAAAAAGATCATTTACTATTTGTAAAGTCAACTTACGATACAACTATAATAAAGACTTTTCAAAGAAGAAACGACCGTTTACTTTCTATTCGTTTGCTAATTGAGATTGCTTGGCATAATACTCTATTTCTCGCCGTAAGTCAGAAACACCAACAGGTTTTTGCATATACCCATTGCAGCCGGCAGCCAAACACCGTTCCCTGTCCCCTTTCATAGCGTTAGCCGTTAGAGCAATAATAGGGATATCGGCTAGATTAGGGCTTTCTCTAAACTTGGCGGTTGTTTCCAAACCATCCATGCCTGGGATATTGACGTCCATAAGCACTAAATCCGGTTTTCGTTCTTCGGCTAGCATTAAGCTGTCGAGACCTGTTTCGGCTTCCACCATTTCATGGCCCATCGACTCAATGACCCTCCGGACAAATAGTTTGTTTTCAAAATTGTCTTCTACATACAAAATCAACATTTCAATAGACCTCCCAGCGCATAATTGTAAATTGTAGCGGTGTCGTTGTTCTCATATTCATGAATGTTCGGGTTTGGAGTTTACTGTTTGGTGCTAGTTTATTAAGCGCCCACCTCTTAATTTTTACATTTTCTTATGAATATTGCAACTCAGACTCAACATGAGCGATTAACTTTTCGCGGTTTATATCGCCTTTTTGCCAAACAGAACGGACATCATTTCGAGTCAAAAACTCTTTTTCGGCGTCAGATAAAATTTGAGATGTGATTACAATAACTGGAATACTATCCAATTCCTCATTATCTTTTAAGTCTTCCAAAATTTGATACCCACTTTTATCAGGCATATTTAGATCAAGTGTAATAAGATGGGGTTTTTCCTTTTTTATAACCTCAATAGCATTTTCACCATCTGTCACATGAGTTATAGATACCGGTAATTTCATTTGTAAAATCCGGCTAATAAGACGCGCATCAATAGAGCTATCCTCTATTAAAACGACTTTCTTTAATTGAAGTTTATCAGCAATTGAATTATCGGCTTGACTAGGTGGAGGGATCACCAATTCTTTGGTTTTAGTTCGTTCGTTTTGCTCAACGGGTTGCTCTGGTATCGTGCCTGATAAAGTATCAACAACATGTTCCACAAGGTCTTTGGTAGAAAAAGAACCTTTCATCCAAACCGACGAGGTTTGCCCGGCCAGTCGCTGTTCATCATCCTTCGTTAAATCTTTAGCAGATACAACAATGACAGGAATATTCGCCGTTAAAGGATCGCTTTTCAGCTCTTGCAACAAGGCAAAGCCATCCATTTCCGGCATTGTTAGATCGCTAACAACGAGATCGGGTAAGCGATCTCTAATTATCTTTAAACCTTCCAACGCTGTATTTGCTTCAAATACGCGGTAAGGTTTCTTAGCTTGTAATAATCTACGAATAAGACGGCTATCCATAGGATTGTCATCAATGACAACAATTGTGGTGACCTGTTCATCTAAACGCTTGAGTGCTGCGCCTAGACCATCGAGAGGAACACTTGCCGACGCTTCCTTAGAGCCTGACAGTTGCACATCTAACAGGTTCTCCTCGTCCATAATATGCTTTTCTACGGGGAACGTATGCCCCGAGCAATTAACAACAACCGTTTCATCGGATTTAATGATACCTTGTGTAACCAATTTATCTAACCCGGCAAAAGCGACAGCCGTAGCCGGTTCCACTGAGTAACCTTCCGTTTGAGCTAACAAACGCATCGACTCAAAGGCTTCTTCGTCGGTTACACTTAACATATGCCCCCCATAAGTTTGGTTGGCTTTGAAAAGCAACTCATAACCTAACCCCGGTGCTCCGGTCGATAACACCGTAATACGCGTTTCTGGTACTACCGGAGCGGCGGTGGGCTTACCAGCCGAATAAGCCCGAACCATAGGCGAACACCCAGCAACTTGGACAACACCAATTTTGGGAACTCGATCAATTAGGCCCATTTTGAACAACTCTTCAAAGCCTTTTTGCACACCAATGGGACCAATCCCACCGCTAACCGCCTGAATATACCAGTCCGGCGCTTGCCACGGAGTTTGAAAACCCTTCTGACGGGCCAATTCCTCAGCTATTTCAAAAGCTACGGTTTTCATACTTTCCTTACCGGGAATAGCCTTGGCCCCTTTATCAAAGTGAATACCTCGATGAGCAGCAAAATCAGCAGCGACTTTTTTGGCCTGATCATACGTACCAGCTACTTTAACAACCTCTGCCCCATATAAGGCTGCCTCGCGCATTTTTGCAGCGGGCACCATACTTGTTAAGAATATCCAAAGTTTAATATCCGCTCGAGCACAATAAGAGGCATATGCAGCGGCTGCATTACCAGTTGAGGCTAAAACACATTCCTGAATATTAGCCTGCTTCATAGCTGTAGTTGCTACAGCAGCTTGCCTATCTTTGAAGGAACTTGTCGGCGATTGACGCTCGTCCTTAATAAAAATAGATGGATGGCTCAATCTGTTTTGGATCTTTGTAGCGCGAGTTAATGGTGTATAACCTTCGCCCATTGTGTTGAGGTGTTCGGTATCGAGAACAGGTAGCAGTTCTATATAACGCCACAAAGAATAACCACGTCTATCTATCCCGTTTTGCCAAATTTTAGCAACCTTGTCGTAATCATACTGAGCATCTAACCACACTCCGTTGCAATTGGGGCATTTATCTAAGCCCGGATAAAACGACATTTCATGTTGGCATTCCAAACATTGAACTTTAGTAATATAAGATTTCATTATCCCTAATTAATCTTCTAAAAATTCATAAATTGATTGATTAATTTTCAACAATACTCACGTCGGTTTGCTCAGAAATAGTGTCCGCCAGGGGAATAGTAAAATAAAATTCCGAGCCGACGTCGACTTCACTTTTGACTTGAAGCTCACCGCCGTGCATTTCCGTCAAGTTCATCGAAATAGCTAACCCTAAACCGGTTCCGCCATATTTTCTAGTCGTTGTACCATCAGCCTGTCGAAATCGGTCAAAGATAGAACGCTGTTTATCTTTGGGAATGCCGATACCCGTATCAATAACGCCAACACGCATTCTATCCGGATTTTTGTCATCTAAACGTGCCTTTATTGTAATTGACCCTTCATGGGTAAATTTAGCAGCATTACTCACCAAGTTGAGCAAAATTTGGTTGAGGCGCAGTTTGTCAGCGTAAACAAGGGGAAGTTCGCTGGTGCTATCGACTAAGATTTCTACAGGTTTATCTTTAACCAACGAATTGGATGCTGCCAGCACATCGTTAATCGACTCGCTTATGTCGAGCGGCTCACGAACCAACTCCATTTTGCCAGCCTCAATTTTAGACAAATCGAGAATATCGTTGATTAAAGCAAGAAGGTGTTGACCACTATTATGAATTAATCTGATGTCGTTGGTAGCCATGTCCGGCAGGTCACCATCGATCCCTTGTAATAAAACATCAGCAAAACCGATGATTGAATTTAAGGGGGTACGGAGTTCGTGACTCATACTCGTCAAAAATTCTGACTTCAGACGGTCAACTTCTTTAAGCTGCTCAATCGTTCTTTCCTGCTCTTTAGCCAATCTGGCATTTTCTAAGGCCCTAGAGACTTGGTCAGCGACGGCCTCGACAGCCGATACTTCTTCCTCGACCCAATCTGACGTTTCCTCCCGCTTGACGCCTAACATGCCAATAACTTCATTTCTCAAAATTAATGGCACAGCGAGCTCAACCTCCGACGGATGGCCGTTACCTGGCCGAGAGTGCTTAACTAAAGCTTTTTTGGCAGCGGCTTCTTTCATAGGAGACAACCAAGCATCTGAGGTTGAGGTAAGAGCTGTGCTCGCTCCTCGGTTGTATCGATACCCCACGGTTGAAACCCTATCCACGGCCTGCTCCCAACCCTCGCGGGTTAGGCGACGGTTGAGGCGTTCGACCTCCTGCAGGGCTGTTTGAAACTGGCTCAACAAACGCGCGTTATCAACTGCGATAGCAATTTGGTTTGCAACAGATTGCATCATAATTACATCTTCATCAGAAAATCGGTCTAGTTCCTCACTTTGAATATCGAGCACCCCCAAAACCTGGTTTCCTTTGAGCAAAGGTATCGCCAACTCTGACTTAGTATCAGGCAACAGCGGGTTACGAACAAAATTTAGCATCTTGTCGACGTTGTTGCTCTTGAAGGCCTTCTTTGTGCTTGCCACCGTGCCGACAATGCCTAGACCATCTTCCAACCGATGTCCCTTGGCCTTAAGTTTTTGAGCTACCTTACCAGTGCCTTCCGCTATCACCAAGTCACCAGTTTCTTCATCAACTAAGTAGATATGAGCATGATAATAATTAAATTCTTCTTGAAGCAAATCAACCGAAAGCTGTAGCAATTCACTAAGATTCAAAATAGAGGTTAGCTGTCGGCTTATTTTTGCACTAACTTCAAGAACGCGTGTCCGCTCTGCTATTCTTCTTTCTAAGACCGTGGCTTGCTCGGCTATCAATGTATCTCGCTCGCGATAGTAGTTTATTCTCTCTCGTAACTCGTGAGGTGATATTCTTAGGTCAGCGAGTATTTCATTATATGATCGTAATAGATAGCTTGCCTCTTGCTGGCTAAATAGTTCAATGCGTCGGAAACTTTGATATGCAACAGCCGCTCCAATAGAGCCAGCCAGATATCTCTCTACTTCACCGCTTAGATTGGCCAATTCGATAACAGTAGCTTTCGTTTTCCCTTTAAGCTCTGTTGCAATGAGAGACTTCTCGATCATAGCAGTAACTTCTGACGGGGAGAGATATTGGCTTAATAAAGCTTTGATTATCTCAAGCTTACTGGCTAGATCAATATTTGGTATTCCAACGGAATGTGGTGCAAAGCGTTTCGTCACAGCTATAGCATCAACAAATGTGTCTGTTGCGCGTTTCTCTTCCTCAGACTGCTCAAAATAGAGCGAACAAACAATAAATAAGCTGACGTTGAATAGCATCGTCCAAAAAACCGTATGCGCTACGGGAGCCAGACCAACCAAACCGAAAAGCTGCTCCGGATTAAGAAGGGCAATACCCCAAGGGCCTTCATCTAATAGGGTAGTAGAGAACCATCCACTCTTAATAAAAGATGGTAACAGCAGTGTATAAAACCAAATCAAAAATCCACTAACTAACCCTAAAACCGCTCCCATCTTATTAGCTCGCCGCCAATAGAGGCCCCCCACGATACTAGGGGCAAATTGAAGCACCGCAGCAAAAGAGATAATCCCCATATTAACTAGGGTATAGGACTCACCGATTGTTTGCTCGAACAGATAACTGGTGATCAAAATTGCTGCTACAGCCAGCCATCGCGCTTGCAGTAGATACTGACGCATAAAACTTAACTGACCAACTTGCTCAATAACAGGGAGCAAGAGATGGTTGGTGAACATGGTGGCCAATGTCATCGCACTAACAATAACCATCCCTGTAGCTGCAGAAAAGCCGCCAATGAATACCAGTAAGGCCAGCCAGGGTTGGCCGTACTGTAGTGGTAAAGTAAGAACAAAGGTGTCAGCTTCTTGAGCCGAATATCCTTGCAACAATCCCCCAGCAGCAATAGGAACAACGAAAATATTGATCAGAAACAGATATAAGGGAAAGAGCCACATAGCAGTTCGGATGTTCTTCTCATTTGAATTCTCTATTACGGCGACGTGAAACTGACGAGGCAAGAACATAATAGCTGACATAGCCAGAACAAGATAACTCATCCAGGTCAAATAGGAAGAAACGTCTTGGCCGCCACGGCCGACCATATCATGAAAAGGGCTAACCGCCAATTGATTAAGAAGATCGCCAAATCCATCGTACAAAAAGAACGTAACAAAAATACCGGCTGCTAGAAAAGCAATTAATTTGACAACACTTTCGATGGCTAGTGCCATCACCACACCTTGGTGACGCTCGGTAGGGTCAAGACGCCTAACGCCAAAGAGGATGGTAAAAATAATCATCAAGGCAACGACTATCGGCCCTACGTTGTTGCTAATCCAGGTAGTTGATGAAACGCTTGGATCAGTGACAAGGGGAAAAGTCGTTGTAATAGCTTTCAACTGTAGCGCAATATACGGCGTAGCACCAGTGATGGCAATCAAAGACGCGATAGCTGCTAATGATTGAGATTTGCCGTATCGAGCCGAAATAAAGTCAGCTATACTCGTGATGCGCTGGGTTGATTTTATCCGAACTAATTTACGAAGGCCAAACCACCACAGAATGATAGCCAAGGTCGGTCCCAGGTAGATGGTAAGGAATAGCATGCCAGAGCTAGCCGCGCTACCAACACTACCATAGAAAGTCCATGAGGTACAGTAAACAGCCAGGGCAAAGGAGTAGATCCAGGGGTTTTCAGCAAAGCGTCTACCTTGAGGTGATCCGCGCTCGATCCACAAAGCAACCACGAACAAAATCCCCACATACAAACCAATCAATGAGAGCACAAGCCAGGAGTTAAACATCGTCTGTCCTTCCGTTTTGCACATCCTCGTTCTCTTCGGGAGTATAGCTCCTGCTCACCGCAAATAACATCAAGATGATAAGTGCCCATGGAAAAAAGAAAGAAAGAAGCACGATTGCTGTCCCACCGTGATTTAATACAATTAATAGGGGGTAAACAAACAGCAATACACTAATAAACAAGAAAAGCCCATGAAACTCTGGGTGTCTAAACAATGCTTTCAATTTATCCATTACTATTGTTTCCTTAATGAGCTCATTTTAGAAGGATACCGAATCCGCTTCTGTCCCCAGACGAATTATCACTTCTGATGCTTGCAACTTTTCGCCTAACTCGGTCACGGCTGCCCGCATTACCGCTTCTATCTCATCTGCTGACCAAACTTGTTGGGTCACATCCGCGACAAGCCGCTCTCGACTCGCTCTGCGGCTTGTTTCTTCAAACAATCGAGCATTCTCAAGAGCTAAACTCATTTGTTCCGAAACTGCTTCAATAAGTGCTATTTCTTCACTTGTCCATCGTCTATTGGGATTATTATCTTGAAGTCCAAGAACCCCTATGATTTGGTTTCGAAGCATAAGTGGCGTGGCTATGCTGTGCGCCTTTTCATTAAACGCCTCTCCCACATCTTGCTCATTCTTCTGCTCATCTAAATTATTTAATTTCAAGTTTATCGTTTGTCTTTGCTGAAGAGCCGCTTCTGCTTCCGGCGTAAACTTTTCCGACAATGGTGGCAGCGAACCAGATCGATTAATTTCAAAATTTGAGTTTATGCTTTTCGTTAATCTTTGCCAAGCATCGCCCGTATAGAGACTCTGCAAACGTTCTGTTTTAACTAATGCTGCCTGAGTCCTTGAAAAAAGACGAGAGTTTCCTACGGCAGTAGCGATTTGACTGGCAAGCGCTCTTAAAATTCTTTGGCTTGCTGGAGTGATACCAGCAATATGGTCACTTTGCACATCAAGTACTCCAACAATTTCACTACCTAAATAAATAGGAACAGCAGCCTCCGAGCGTGTTTCCGGCAAGAGCGGATTAGGCAACCAATGAGGATTCTTACGCACATTGTCAATACTAATAATATTTCCTTCACGAGCCGCTCGGGCTACCAGGCTTCTTGGGGCAGCCAGTAAAATGCTGTGCCCTCGTTTCTTCATCTCGGCACCGGCCTCCCCATAGCCCTCAACCATAACCAGACTCTCACCTAATTCATCGAGTAGATAAATATGAACGTGGTAATAATTAAAGGTTTCTTTAGTAAGATAAACAACTTCATGCATCAGATCCGATAAATCTAAAATACTACTTAGCTTTTGGGAAACTTCAACAACGGTTTCAAGCTGATATGTGCGCTCTGCAACTTTTTCTTCCAAATTTCCGACTAGCCCTCGCAACCTATCTGTCATAATATTGAAAGCGTAAGCCAATTTACCAATTTCATCCCGACTATCAACATTTGCTGATATGTTTAATTCTCCCGCTGAAATACGCTGCGTAACAGCTTCAAGTGCTGTCAATCGATGTACAATTGAGCGATTAAGGAAATAGAAAATCCCCAGGAATACACAAAAGGCCAATAAGGGCAGGAATATGATCAACAATTCTGCCATATCTATTTGGCTTCCGATCTCATTTATCCTCGTGAACATATCTTTTTGCAATGTCTCTTCAGCTTGTTCCAAACGAAGTCCCAAATTTATTTCAGCATCTTCCAGCGCTTCAAAAGCTTCTTCTAATTCTTCGTCATCAGTATTGCCCGAATCAAGCAACAAAACAATCTCTTCAGATTTGCTTTGTAACTGACTTACATCTTCTCCGATCTCCTCAAAAAGACTTTCTGATAGTGGCTGATCTTCGAATTCACGCTGCAAATTATCTAAAGCACCATAACTTTGCAATGCAGTTGTAAGATCTCCATTGGCGTTTGCAATCTGCTCCAATGTCGCTTCATTTCGTTCAATCGAATACTCACGTGTTTCGTTTAACAGAGCAAGGCTGCTTTTTATAAGTTGACTAATAACTCTCTCTTCCTCAAGTGTCTCTGCAGCCAAAACCTCAAACTCACCGGCTAAAGATATCACCAATGAGCGGCCTGTTATAGCAACAACGAGCAGAGTAAGGCCAATAATACCTATGGCTACTAATAGCTTTTGTCTAACTGTTAGTCCATTAGGCATTGTTTTATTTGCGCTTTCAAATTCAGGCAGTTCTACCGTCATCTGTTCACCAGCTATTTGGGGGTCGGCTCGATAAGGTGAGCCGGATTGAGCCTCAACTTTTTCTTCAGACATAAATAATTCTCACAATTCTATTTAGAACTGGCGTTATCTACTTCATTATCATCGGCTTCTTTTGTAGAAGACATATCTGAAACGAGCTTCACATACGTTCTGGGAACCTTCAAGACATCAGCTAACTCTGTTAAACCCGTCTCAATAATTGTCTCAATATCAGGAGAAGCACGCATTTTATCGGCAATTTTTCGGGTCAACTGTTCACGTGTCGCTTGTCTCTGTGTATCATCAAAAAGCCGTAAGTTCTCAATAGTAAGTGCTAATTGCTCGGAAACCGTCTCCACTAACGCAATCTCCTCAGAAGTCCAGTGACGATTGGGGTCAATATCCTGTAAGCTCAAGGTCCCTATAGTTTCGCCACGCAGCGAAATGGGAGCAACAATAGCCGGTTCCGTGCTGTGCCCATTCTCACCTGCCCCTAAAAGAACTTTAGGTTTTCCTGACTGAGCTACCCAATCTCGCGTTTTGAGGAGCGCTTCTTTGGAAGCCTGTGTGGACTCGAGATTGACTTGATTAAGTTCAATTTGCAATCTATCTTGACCGTAATCTCCTAAAAATTTCTCCCATTCGCCTCGCACATATTGACGATAAGCTTCTTCAACTTCTTCTAAAAGTTGTTCTCGTTCAATCTCAGCGACTTTGTTTTCGGTTATATCTTGATTAATACCTAATGTCTTTGTAGTCTTACCCTGGCTATCTTTTTCAATCTTAAGCTGTACGCTTATGTAACCTAATTGCCCATCGGCGCGAATTATCCGATGTTCAAGTCGAGCTGAATAGTTAGGATCCGTTGTCTCTATTGATTTTTGCGTTTCTTCTCCCACCATATTCACATCATCAGGGTGAACAAACCTTTGAGCATATTGTTCAACCGACATTGTGTACCCATCTTCTTGTTTAGCGGTCGTTCTAAAAATGCTGTAAAATGGATCGTTAAACGTAAACATCTGAGAAGCGACATCAAATTCCCAGTATCCCAATTTGGCCGTTTCGAGTGCTTCAGACAGTCGCTCCTCATTTTCACGAAGAATTTGTTCTGTCTCTTTTTGTTCATTTAGAAGCCGTTCGCGTTCAATTTCGGCTAATTTACGTTCGGTTATGTCTTGGTTAATCCCCAATAACTTTGTGGTATTACCCTGTCTATCTTTTTCAATACTAAACTGCACGCTAATGTAACCTAATTCTCCATCAGCGCGCATCATCCTATGTTCTAGCTGAGCTGAATAATTAGGATCATTGGTCTCTAGAGTTTTTTGAACTCCTTCACCAACCAAGTGCATATCATCAGGGTGAACAAACTTTTGGGCATACTGTTCAACCGACATTGTATACCCACCTTCTTGTTCAGCGGTCGTTCTAAAAATGCTGTAAAATGGATCGTTAAACGTAAACACCTGAGATGCAACATCAAACTCCCAGTATCCCAATTTAGACAATTCTAAAGCTTCAGATAGACGCTCCTCATTTTCACGAAGGGTTTGCTCTGCCTGACTACGTTCTTTGTAAAGTTTTTGGGTTTCTACGAGAAGTTGTTCTCGTTCAATTTCACCCTGTTTACGTAAAGTGACATCGAACTGTATGCCAACGAAGTTAACAAGGTTTCCGTACTCATCAAAAATGGGGTTAATACTTAACTCATTCCAAAACGCCGTTCCATCTTTGCGATAGTTTAATAGTTCTACAGTTATCGAACGCTCTTCATCAATAGCCTGACGGATCTTAGTCAAAGCTTCAGGATCGGTATCAGCCCCCTGCAGAAAACGGCAATTTTTACCCAGAACATCCTCAGCTGCATATCCAGTAATACTGGTAAAGGCTGGGTTGATGAATATTAAAGGGTTATCTGGCTGGGTCGCATCACTAATGGTAACACCAATAGCCGCACTGTTGATAGCTGTCACAAGCTGGCTATTCTCCTGAGCTGTTCGTTGTAAAGCTTCTTCTGTCCGTTTACGTTCCGTAATATCAGTAATAACATCCGCAATGTAAAGCGGCTCACCGACTTCGTCACGTATCAGGAACAAGTTTTCAATAACAGGAGTTTTTTTACCGTGGGTCGATTGAATAACTGTTTCACCAGTCCATTGACCCTGTTCCATAACAGAAGGGATTACTGTATCTGCCATGAATTGCTGATAATTTTGCGGATAGTACCCCATGAAATTTTCGCCACGGACTGCTTGCCGATCAGATTCATCGAGAATATGGGCCATTGTAGAATTGACATATGTAATATCGCCTGCCAGGGTAGCCATACCAATACCCTGACCGGATGCTTCAACAAGCTGCCGGAAAACCCGAGCCTCTTCGAGTGCAGATTGCGTCCGTTCGATATCTTTAATATTCCGAAGGCCAATTGAAACTTGGTCAGCAATAGCGCCTACCAAGTTCAAATCTTGCTCAGTTAGCACCGGCTTAGTCATTGGACGACTGGCTGAAATGACACCTACAACTCTACCGCTGATTAGAATAGGTACTTGGAGCATTCGGCCCAGATTAGCCCTAACCAGGTCATCTAAGGGTGCAGCACGATCATCATTCATCACATCGTTGATAATTGCCGATTTCCCATCCAACACATTAGACACCAATGTGTTTGACGCTGTTTGTTTTTCGAGCGAATACCGCTGTCTAATAAGGCGTTCTGTTATTCTTTGGCCGGCTCCGGCAATCACATCGAGGGTCTTCTCCTTTTCGTTGATGATAGCCAACCACGAACTTTCATAGCCCAGTTGATCAACCAAAACGGCGGCTGTATCTTGCATAATAGTTTCAGCACTATCTAAACGACTAATCACTTGTCCAACCATGTAAAGCGCTTCAGTACTGGCTAAGGCTGACTGAGTTTGATCAAATAGATAGCGGGTTTCCAAATAACTACTTACCCGTGTAGCTATTCCTCCCAAAAGGGTGCTCTCTTCATCTAAGAAAGCGCGTTTTTCTTTATAAGCAATATATATTTTGCCGACAATCTTCCCCTCGACACTCAAGGTGCTTACAATTTGCGAAGGTATCTGCACAGCCTCTGATGAACCATAAAATTCACCTTGATATTGTATGGCTACCTGACACAGCTCCGGATATTGCATTGTCGACGGAATTCTATCAGCAATCCACATAAGGAGTTCGATTATGGAAGGCGCTTCAGAAATTTTACGACCAATATCGCTAAGGCAGTTAAGTTCTTTGACCCGTTTGTTAAGAAGCAATCTGGCCTGTTGCTGTTCCATTAAGGCACGCTGCGTTTGCTCCGAAAGGCGCAGGTTTTCCAGATGGGTGCTTAAACGGGCGGCAACTGCCTCGACAATTTCTAACGCATCTTCATCAGGCAGTTGAGGATCGGTTAGTTCGAGTTGTCCAATTATCTCGCCCTGCGTAACGAGCGGATAATCGAAAGCTATTTCCCCGTTTGTTGAAATTCCGGTTTTCTTAAGGGGAGAAAGCTGTTTAAGATCGTAGAAGTAACCCACTTCAGAGTTTTGCTGATAATCGAGAAAATCATCCCATCCTTCTCTCGTTAGACGGCGGGTTAAAGCATTCAGTTCTTGCAGCGCAATTTCTGATTTTTCAAAAGAGCGAGCATTTTGCAAAGCAACCGCAACCTGAGAAGCCAACGTCATTTCGACACGTACGTGCTCATCAGCGAATTCGTCTAATTTGGCAGATCGCATGACCAATACCCCAAGCACCTGCTCGCCTGTCATAATTGGCACAGCTAGCTCCGAACCACTGGAAGGCACCTTTGTTTGAGAACTATTGATAATACTGTCACCATCGATAGAATTAACTGTAATTCCCCGTCGTTCACGGGCTACCTGTGCTATAAGAGAACAATGGTCATCAAGTAAAATTGCTTCATTTTTAGAAATATTTGCGTTACTGGCATTACCTGAAGCAGCAGATAATGTTAATTGCTCGCCGGTTTCATCGAACAGATAAATCTGAACGTGGTCAAGATTAAAATTATCCTTCGTCAAATCCACTACAGTCTGAAGCATAAGGTTGGGTTCAGAGATTGTTGAAACCGTTGTGGCAATTTTAGATACAGTCTCGAGTTCGCGGGCCTGTTTGGCTAAAACAGCTTCCGAGCGCTTCTGATCCGTAATATCCTGAGCTACCCCAATTAATTTAACTGGCTGACCCTCTTTTGAGAAGTCCACATGACCAATACCGGCAATAAATTTCTCCTGTCCATCTTCGCAGATAATTCGATGTTCAACGGTATAAGAGGGAGCACCCGATTGTAGTGCATCCTGAATAGTCTGTACTACATAATTTCGATCATCAGGATGTATTAAACGTTGGAATGTATCGAAATCGGGCAAAATATCAGGATCGACTCCAAAAATTTTACAGAATTGATCACTCCACAATATTTTATCGGGGATGATGTCCCAAGTCCACGTTCCTAGTTTAGCAATCTGTTGGGCTTCTGAAAGGCTTGCCTCACTTTCCCGCAGCGTTTCTTCAACTTGCTTTCGCTTTGTTATATCCTGAAATAAACCAAATACCTTGGTTACTTTTTGTCGAGAGTCAAACTGAGCCAACCCTGCAACATAAACGTGGACTACTTCCTCATCTTTAAGAAGTTTCATCTCCTGGTCTAATCGGACACCTTGACGCAAAAGCAGTTGCAAATTGGTTTTATAAAGCTCTCGATCATCAGGGTGAATAAATTCTGTTAATTCATATAACTCAGGAGGTTGTTCACGCTTCGGCATTCTAAAAATGTCGAACATCATGTCATTCCACTGCACAGCGTGACTATCAACACTAATTTCCCAGGCTCCAATGCGGGCAACCTGTTGTACTAGTCCCATTTGGTCAGACTGCTGTTTTAACTCCGCATAGACCCTGGACATTTCATTCTGGGTAGCCTGTAATTTTTCAACATTCTGGCGCAATTTATCTTCACGTAGTGTTAATTCAACATTCTGCTTTTTAATTGTTTCTTCCGCCAACTTTCGCTCGGTTACGTCTTGAGCAACACCAATCATGCGGATAGGTTGATTGTCTTTATCCCTTTGGATACGGCTAATACCGGCGATGTAGCGCACTTCACCATTCCTACGCACAAGCCGATGTTCAAATTCATAAGCTGTTCTCTCTGATTTCAAAGAGTTATCGAGCGCGCGACGAACTTGTTCTTTATCGTCGGGATGGATCAGATCTTGATACAGTTCATTAGAGACATTGGTTGATCGAGCTACCCCCAATATTTCATACAGTTGGTCAGACCAGACGACTTGATTTTTCCGAATATCCCAATCCCAAGTCCCTAACTTAGCCATACGCTGCGCCTCAGAAAGACGTGCTTCACTGTCTTGCAATGTTTCTTCGGCTTGAATACGCTCAATAACTGCTCCAACCCAACTTGCCAGAAGTTTTAGAAAATCCCGATCGGCAGAGGTGAATGTTTTTGGGGTAGAACTGGAGAAGTTAAGCGTACCATAGACATTGTTATGTACAACTATGGGTATACCAATATAGGCTTCTAGTTTAAAGATGCCATAGCAAGGATGCTGGCGATACCGGGATACTTGCATATGATCTATTGCGATAATACCGTTGGCTTGTAGCGTTATATTGCAATACGTATCGCCTAACTCAAACGTTTGTCCTTTTTCGAGGTCAACGTTCGGTGCGTAAAAATATTTGATTGTGTAAAGCGTTCCTTCTACCTGGCTAATAATACCAATATCTAGATCAAGTAACTGAAGCGTGAGGCCTAATGCTTCTGATAGCTGCTCACGTGGATCCTTTGACACTTGCGCGGTAATTTTGTTGAGCAGGCTGGTACGTTCTTCTCGCTGTTTGAGCTGCTCTTCAGCAACCTTGCGTGAGGTAATATCGCTAACCACGCCGTAAACAATTAGGCTGCGATTTTGAGCATCAACCTCTACCCGTCCGCTATCACGCACCCAAATGACTCGGCCATCAGCATGAACTATTCGATACTCAATCTCGCTATCTAAACCCTCAGAAAATCTTTTCGCTTGACGTGCAGCTTTGCCCTTGTCATCCGGGTGGATTATGGTCTGACCCCAGAATTCCCAATCATTTGTTAATTTCTCAACACAGTGCCCAGTCAAACTTTCTACATTGGGCGAGATATACTGATTGATTTGCTCTCCTTTAGTCGTAAACTCTGTTACATAAATATGATCACCTAAAGAAGAGACAAAACGATGGAAACGTGCTTCGCTCCCTTCCAACGCGGCTTCCGTTTGTCTAAATATAGTCACATCGCGGACAACTGCGTAGCCGGTTTCATCTTGAGTCGGTTGAACCTTCCAAACTAACCATTTGTACAAGCCATTTTGGCAAACAAATCGGCATTCAAATTGAAATATTTCAGCATTTTGATCGAACTTTTTTACTGCGTTTTCAGCTTCTGCAACATCGTCTGCATGAAGAAATTCAACAAACGGTTTCGCAAGCAGATCCTGAGCAGACCAACCTAACGTATGTTCGAAAGCAGAGTTAACGTGCTTAAAATAACCGTCTCTATCAATAATACAGAGCATATCCAGAGATAGGTCAAAAAAACGCTCAAACCCGTTTACTTTCGTGTGACCGTTTTGGTGATCAATAATATTAAGGGACTTATCTTCCTTATCTCTGGCCATAATCTAGCTCCCCAACCTTTTCGCATCGAACTGAACGTGATTAACTGTTGCGTATATCATTATCGACTCATCATCGCTAATCATTTGCTTTTAATGGCGTCTCGGCAAACGTTTTTTTATCCCCTTGTTTTAATCGAACGAGAGTAGAACGAGCACGAAACGCTTGTCCCAGCTCTTGAACGGCAACCTGTAAGGCCCTGTCCACAGTGACTGTATTTTGGATTTTCTGAGTAATTGTATTAACAAGCTGCTCTCGCTCGGCCTGGCGTCGACTGTATTCAAACTGTTTAGCATTTTGCAACGCCACCGCTACTTGTGAAGCAAGAATAGTCTTGATGTTAGCATCCTCGTCCGAAAAGTGATCGGTTTTATCCGACTGAAAGTCCAAGACCCCTAAAAGCTGTTTTCCTACAATCATTGGAACAGCTAATTGTGAACGTATCTCGGGTAGTAACGGATTAGCTAAATATTCACCTTTATCGACATCGCAAACAATAACACTTTGTTGAGATCGCGCCACACGAGCCACCAACGAAGTTGAGTGGTTAAGAGGAATACTCCAGCCTTGTGAAACCAATTCTGCGCCTTTTTCACCGGCACCAGCAATTAATTTAAGTACAGTGCCGCTCTCATTCAACACATATGCATGCGCATGATACAGATCAAATCGCTCTTTTGTCAGCGCAAGCACGGTTTGCAGCATCGCTTCAGCATCAAGCAGGCTAGACGAGGCGGTCGCGACCTGGGTTACCATAGCCAATTCCGAAGCCCTCTTTATCAGCATCTCTTCAGATTTTTTGCGCTCGGTAATATCTTCTTTCACTGCCAAAAAATGGGTGATTTCGCCTTGAGTATTGCGAATAGGTGAAATAGAAGCGGACTCCCAGTAATATTCTCCATTTTTCCTTTTATTATAGAATTCACCCTGCCAAATCTTTCCTGAGGTAATCGTTTCCCACAACTCTGTGTATTCCTCTGAATTTGTATACCCCGATTTTAAGATGCGCGTATGCTTCCCCTGTGCCTCATCTAAGGTGTAACCCGTCGTCCGCTCAAAACTGGGGTTGGCATATTCAATATTTCCCTTAAGATCGGTAATTACTATCGTGTTAGCACTCTGTTCTACCGCAGTCATAAGGTGCTGACGTTCCTCTTCCGTTTTTTTTCGTTCAGTAATGTCTTCTAGTAAACCAAGTAAATATTGAGGCTGACCATCATCATCATAAATTGGCACTTTGGTTGTATGCGCCAAAATTACTCCTTGGCTGGTCGGTACTTCTTCCGTAGGAATATCAAATAATTCTCGACTCCCCATCACGTTTACATCTGTGGAGCGAAAATAATCCGCCTTTTCCTTACCAAACAAATCATAATCGCTATTGCCTAAAATATTAACGCGCTCGGTTTCGAAAAACGTTTCCATCTGAGTGTTCCAAATAATAAATCGATAATCGTTCTGAACATCTTTAACAAATATACCAAGAGGAAGAGCGTCTATAATGATATCCAACAACTCTTTTTGTTGGACAGATTCTTGCTCTATTGCGTTTTGCTCTGCCTTTAATTGAGCTAACTCTTGACGAAGCTGAACCAGTTCCTCGATTAATTCGGATTTAGATTTGTTATAATCACTCATAAACGTGCTCACCTAACAGCAATTACGCTACTTATTGTTGGTTTCTAAGTCATTGGATGGTCGTTGTACTTGTATGTCGACCACGGCTCGCGATGTGGAGAGAGCTTTACTTAATTCGACGGCTGCCGTTTTTAATGCGCTCTCAATATCTTTACTTGATCGAATTTTATCTGTAATTTGCCGGGCGATCTGCTCTCGTGTTGCCCGCTGTTGTGTTTGCTCAAAAAGTCGCAAATTTTCAGCTTTTTGAGCAAGCTGCTGGGCAACGGCCGACAGTAGCGCATGCTCATCAAGCGTTAAGCGATGGTTCTCCGATTTTTTTACAGAGAGTTGACCGATCGCTTTATTTTGCACGACAACAGGAACGGATTCGTAGCCATTTCCGTTTCCATTCTGGATTTCAGAGTCTAAAGAGGTCACAGTGGATAAGTCGTAACCGAAAGCGGTTCCTTTTTGACGACCAGCCAAAGTCTCAGCCCAGGTTTCGCCAGTTAGTCGCTGTAATGCTTCTTCCGCGCGTTGTTGGGCTTCCTGGCTGATAGCCCACTGCTTGGCACTATCAATGGAAATCGCTAGCTGAATTGCCATCGCTTCGAATACTGTTAAATTATTCTCTGTAAATGTATTAACTCGAGCCGATTGCATATCAAGCACACCAATAACTTGCCCTTCAACGATCAAAGGGACGGCAACCTCCGATCGGGTATCGGGTAATAAGGGATTAGGTTTGTGTATTTCACTATTTTCTGTATCAGAAACCACAATCGACTGACCTGACGCTGCAACCTGACCTACAATAGAGCCTGAACCAATTGGTACCGTATGATGTCGAGCCAGCAGTTCCTGCCCCACGGTTCCAGTACCAGACCTTATAGCCAGACTCTGACCAAGATCATCTACAAAATAAATGTGCGTGTAATAAAGGTTAAAGCGATCATTAATAAACTCAGCAATATAGGGTAATAACTCATCCAAGTCCCTAATCGACGAGGCTTGTCTCCCAATCTCAGTCGTCAGAATAAGTTCCCTAGTTCTATCGACAACTTGTTCCTCAAGACCACTCACTAACTCACGCAACTTCGCCGTCATGGTATTGAAAGATCCTGCTAATGAGCCAATCTCATCTTCACTTGTTCGAATAAATTTTGTATCAAAATTTCCTTCAGCAACCTGAATTGCTGACTGCTCCAGCTCGATAATTGGAGTAGTAATAACCCGCCCAACACTAATCGCAAAAATGATCCCTAACGATAGAGTCACTACTATCACAACCAAAGTGATAAGTATGAAATTAAATGCAGGAGTAAACAACTCGGCCTCAGATTGCACTGTACCTAAGAACCAATTAGCTTTAATTCCTTCTGGGTCAACCGGCTGGTACACAAGAAATTTTCCATCACCCGTAAATGTTCCAGCATTTCCAGATAATAGACGTTGTGTTATTTCTTGAGAATAATCACTTTGCAAGGATATGTTTGTGCCTAAATCTCGTCCCCATCGTTTGCTCTCGTCAGGATGGTAGAGATAGTAACCCTCTTGATCCACTAAAAACATCGTTTCCTCAACTTCTTCAAGAAGATCAAGAAAATTCTTAGCTAAAACATTCGTTACAATTACGCCAACAATTTTTCCATTAAAAACAACTGGCGTTCCATAGCGAATTACCGGTTTATTAGATTTATCAGGCAAAATTTCGATCATACCTTGTTCAACATTCAAATCGAGGGGAGATACAAAAATTTCGCCCGGCGGCAATGAAATTGAATCTTCAAAATAGTAACGATCAGCTTTATTCTGCAAATCTTTTTGAGGTACAACCGTTGATTCACCTTCAAAACCTGTATTAATTCGCACAATTTCTTGACCTGTTGTATCAAGAAAGCGAATCTGATCATAGATTTTCCGGGCTTGAGCAAAGGCTAAAAATTCCCGTTCAAGAGCAGCTTGACTTTCTGCTGTCAAAACCGAGTCTGAGTCGAGTTCATGACTTTCCAAATACTGAGTCAGAGCCTGAGATTGGCTTAAAAAAATGACATCTTCTTCTAAATGGGCTAAAAAGTTGGTAATATCTGATGCTGAATTATGAAGTTTGAAAATTTGCTCGTTTTTCGCCTGATCGCGAAGCACTCTTGCTGTTACCCAAGTTCCATACCCCCCGGCAATCAGAGTGACTACCGTTACGATTAAAATGATGATGGCGATAAACTTATTACGAATACTTGAATTAATTAGATTCTTTATTGTGTTCATAATCATACCAGCTATTCAATCTTCAATTGTGCTGTTGTTTGCGGCGCTTTCAAGCTTAAACCCACTTCCTTAGCTGCAATTCTCAAGGCTTCTTCCAACGACTGCGCTGCCTGAATTTTATCCCCAATCTCGTTTACACGTTGTTCACGAGCAGCACGACTTTGCGTCTCATCAAGCAAGCGAATATTCTCGGCAACTTGAGCTATCTGTTCAGCAACGGCTTCCACTAAAGCCACTTCTTCAGCAGACCAGGCGATTTCTTCACCTGTTTCTTCCAGTCCTAGCAATCCAATAATCTCGTTACGAATTGTTAATGGTACGATCAGATTAGCAGAGGGTTTCTTTTGCATGAACTGTTCATTTGTATTGAGGTCTCTGCTTGGAGCACCCTCGACAATTTTCGCTCCGCCATCAATCTTTTCTAATGAAACAGGTAATTCGTTACGCGTTATAGGTGCAACTTCATCTTCAATCTTTTGATAACCATAAATTTGTTGTTTGTTCTGATAGGTTTCCCATGATTGAACCGTATAGCGCCGTTGGATAGCCTCAACTTCACTTAGCGCTTGGCGCGTTTCTTCAAGCAAGCGATGGTTCTCAACAGCAGCTGCTATCTGCGGGGATAGGGCAATATATTCTCGGATATCACGCTGTGTAAATTCATAAGCTACTTCTGCTTCTAAAAACAAAGTACCTTGCGGTCTTCCCCCAGCTCGCAATGGCAGCACAACCAAGGCTTTGATATCTTGTTGTTGGGCTACAACTGCAATACCGCTATCAGTCCGCTTATCCATTTGAGCGTTACTCATAAAAATCGGATCGGAACTAAGCGTTAATTGAAATGATGGAAAATCTGCAAGTGGATAACGCCTTCCGATGGGCGAAGGTAAAACACCCTGCCCGCTAAACCAATTTGCCACCACTACCAAGGCCTGCACCTCATTTTGATCATTTGACCGCTCATATTCAAAGAGAAGTGCCCGGTTAAAAGTCTGAACGGGACCTTCATTAATAACCACAGATATTAATTGCTGCAGGTCTTGAGTCTCGCTTATTCGACTAGCTGCTTGAAAACGTCTTTCTGTTTCAACCAGGTTGAGCCGAGTTTGCTCAAGCAACAAGAGGTTATTAGACACAACGGCTGTCTGGGCTGCAATTGATTGGTACAGCCGCTTATCTTTATCTGTAAAATGCTGAGCCTCGGGCCAGTTTGAAGTTATCAAGCCAACCCATTTATTCCCCATTCTTAACGGCATAATCAACGTAGCTCTAATATTTAATTGTTCTAACACAGATTTTACACTTTGGTTGAGGCGGGAATCGTTACGGCAGTCATCTATAAAAAAAGGTTCATCCGGATTCTTAAGCCACACATCAGATGCCACAAATTCCGAAACAGAGACACGCAAACCAGCCTGGGCTAAGGGTGGGTTGTTAAAAGACCAAGAAGCACTTAACTCAAGCCATTCCGGTTCACCAGCACTATCGGTTTCAATAATAAAGAAATCTGCCGAAGTAACACCGTGTTTCGAAATTCCTATAACACTCAAAATTTCCTCAAGATTGTTAGCTGCGCTTAACATGCCGATCAAATCATAGAGTGTTTCTGTCTCAGCCAGAGCGGTTTGTGTTTGTTCAAACAAACGCCTACTTTCAATAATTGAAGAAAATGTTGAGCCTAGCTGTCGCATGAGACTTTCAGCAGAGGCTGAAAAAGCATCAACATTTTTACTCGCCATATTAAAAGTACCAATAACCTTGCCACCAACCAACAGAGGCATTACCAAAGCAGAATAAAAACCTTGCTTTAGAAGCTGGTTGGTGTCAGCCCAGTCTAATTTTCTAAAATCTGAATAATTGACCAATTGGTTGAACTTGAAGACTTGGCCTATACCTGTCTCTTCAAGAGACCAGGTTTTACGAGAAACAGAGATATTTTCTTCGAAATCAACAATTTCAAATTCATTACCAGAGTCAGTAAGCCTGGCAATGCTCACTCTATCGCAATCAATAATTTCTTTTGCTCTGGCAGCAGCAACTTTATATATGTCATCTAAAGTTCGCACAGCTGTTAATTCAACGCTTAGCTCATTAAGCACGCCTAAACGGCTAACCTGTTCTTCGATTTCAACAGTCACCGCCTGTTGCTGTTCAAAAAGGCGGGCATTTTCCAGGGCAACCGCTATTTGCGTGGCTAGCGTACTTTGAATTCGAACGTCAATTTCTGTAAAACGATTAATCTTATCACCCTGAACATCTAGCACACCCAGCACCTGCTCACCAACAATTAAGGGAACGGCTAATTCTGATTGCGTGTTGGGAAGAAGCGGGTTAGCAAGAAAATCAGGCTCTAAATGAACGTTGTTTGCCATTACACCGTCTTGAATACGTGCAGCCAAGGCAACCAATGAATGTTCTTTATCATAAGGAATACTCCAACCTTGGCTAACCAATTGCCGACCTACCTCGTCTGCACCAGCTGTGAGAACTAACGTATCCTGACTATCATTAAGCAGATAGATATGCGCATGGTATAAATCAAAACTGCTCTTGGTCAGATCAACCACCGTTTGGAGAAGTTTATCCACCTCCAATGTTGTCGAAGCGATGGTACCCACTTGAGCCACCGTTTCCAACTCAATAGCACGCTTTTGGGTTTGCTCTAACAGTCGAGCACGCTCCATTGCTTCGGCGACCTGTTCAGTCACCAGATTGAGAAATTCCTGATCTTCACTAGAGAGTGTGCTATTAGAACTATCTTCATAAACCCCAAGTTCACCAATCACCTCGCCTCCTAGCGATATTGGCTTCGTGACAACGTGACTAGTTTTATCTGCTGACTTCGATTCTGATAGATCTAGAGTAATCAAATCACTTGCACGGAGCACGGGCTTGACCGTGTCATGCTCAAACAAATAACCCGATATGGCATCATCTTGTACGGCCAGATAAGAATGCCAGGCTTCACGGCTCATAACGCGTTGCAGGGCATTTAATTCTTGTAACCGCGCTTCAAGCTCGGCTTCCGCTTGTTTTCGATGTGTAATATCTTCAGAAACACCTACAGTCATGGTTACCTTACCATCAGCATCAAAAATGGGTGATTTCACTGTATGGAACAGCTTCACCACTCCATCATATCGTGTCACAGGTTCTTCGGTTATGTCTAAAACCTCACCATTGTCAAACACATATGCATCATCTTTGATATACTGTTGCGTATAATCAGGCTCATTGAAAGGGGCATCGATTAAAGCTTGCAGTTCATCATTCGTCATTCCATAGTAATCTCGGAATGCTTTATTAGCCCACACAATTCGAGATTTTTCTCCCTTAACCAGTACCATCTGCGTAATGGCGTCAAGAATTTGCCGGTATCGACTTTCGCTTTCCTGAAGAGCGCCTACAGCTCGTTGACGCTCTGTGATGTCGGTTACACTCGTTGCAATCAACTGCACCTGGTCATTCTCATCTTTTACCAAGAAGAGTGTCTGATCAACAGGAATAGTCTTCCCATCCTTCGTGACAAATGAGGTCTCACCACGCCAGCTTCCTTTAGCAAAAAGTGTTGGTAAAACTTCTTGCTCAAATCGCGGTACCTCATTGGGGTCCACAAACTCAAGTATGGGTTTATTGTCAACTTCGGTTAAACTACTATAGCCAAGCAATTCTAAACCACTCTTATTTAGATAATTAGTACGACCATCTGGATAGGCAGTACCAATCAAAACCTTAGCACTGTCGATAATAGCGGCTTGCTGTTGCGTCAATTGGTACTGACGAATGCGCTCTTCCATTTGTTTATGGATACTAATATCACGCGCTAACCAAACAATCCTGCGTGGTTCATCACGATACGATTTAATAGGCGATGTACGGCCTTCGAACCAAGCCGGTCCCATAGGCGTATCGATTTCATATTCAAGTGTCTGAGGCTTACCGGTTTCGAGCGTTGTATGAATAATCTTTAGGAACAGTTCGGCTTTGTCTTGCGGTAACACATCGTGCAAATATTTACCTTTTAGTAACTCAACAGCCCCTTCATACAAAGGGTTGTCGTTTGAAGCCAAAACTTCAACATAAAGGCCGTTTTCATCTTTGATAAAGGTAATGTCCGGCAAAGCCTCTACAAAAGTGCGTAGTCGTTCCTCACTGTCTCGCAAGGCCAATTCAGCCCTCTTTAGCTCCGTAATATCGGTGGCAATTCCTAAAACTTGATAAGGCTTGCCATTCTTGTCCAAAACTGGACGTTTAACGGTTTTGCGCCAAAGACTTTGGCCCGCTATATTAGTAACCTGTTCTTCTTCTATAAATAGATCCTGTCCCGTTTCGATAACGCTGAAGTCGTCGCGATTGTATCTTTCGACCAGCGATGTATGGGGATTAAAATCGGAGTCAGTTTTGCCAATTAAGTTGTCAACGGTTGTGCCGTAGGCCTTGGCAAAAGCTTCATTCGCCAGGGTAAACCGCCCTTCTCTATCCTTGGCAAAAATAAAATGAGGATTTATATCTATGATTTGGCGTAAGTACGCCTCTTTTTGGGCCAGAGTTTGCTCTGCAGACTTTAGCTCTTCGTAAGTTTTAGCCAATTCCCTTTTACTAAGTTCTAAAGAAAGAAGATCATCATACGTTCTTAGAGCAGTAACAAGTGAGCCAAACAGTTTTTCTGCAGTAAGTTCCGTTTTTAGTTTATAATCATTAATTTCATACTTAACGATGATCTCTTTGGCCGGTATCTGCCCTGGCTGGCCTGTCCGTAAAATAATTCGCACGAGATTATTGTTCAACTCATTACGAATATATTCAACCAGTTTCAAGCCGGAGTCCTGGCCTTTCATTACAATATCCAGCAGGACGACAGCGATGTTGTATTCACTTTCTTGGAGCAAAGTCTTAGCTTCTTGAACTGTATAAGCGCTTAAAAAATCCACGCCTTTATTAAGAAACCTAAAGTTTCGAAGTGCTAACTTTGTAACCTGATGAACTTCATCATCGTCATCAACGATTAAGATCGTCCAATTATTTTGATCCACTTCGGCCTGCTCGTTATCTTGTTCAACAAACTGTATTTCATTCATTTCGTTTGACATCAACTGCTCCTGTGATTGAAACCTAAACTTATTGATATTTGATTATCAACCACTTTTCTGTCATATTCTCCTGCAAACTTCTACAATACAATAAATGTGCTATGCGGTTACAATTAATGATCTTCTTGGTTTCGCTTTTGTCCCAGATGAACATGAACCGGACGCCCTAAGGCCTTACCTACTTCCTGAGCAGCGATACGCATTACGCTGTCAACATCAACAGAACTTCTGACGCGCGATGTAATCTCGCGAAGCATCTGTTCTCGCTTAGCCATCTTTCGACTGGCTTCATAACGTTGGGCGCTCTCTAAAGCAACAGATGTTTGATCAATTAAGGCACGAAGTAATTGGAGTTGACTGTCTTGCATGATCGTGTTTGAATCGGTCTTAAAGCCAACTTCAACTAATCCAATATTTTCCCTACGCACGACAATCGGCGTAAAGATACGTACACCCCACGCCTCCATTTGTTCGGTTTCAAAATTCTTCTGGTCAAATCGTGGGTCCCATCCATTTATAACTTCGGTTTTACCGCTTCTCACGATATCAGCCATAATATCTTCGCTATCGAGAGCGTGATTAGCGCGACGGATGTGATCGTCCGTAACATTTAATCCGGCGACGGCTTTGACTCGCAGTTCCTCTTTGTCTACCAAAGAGAACAGCACATAATCAAAGCCTAACATATTTGTACAGGAGTCAAAAAATGCCTGAATAACCTCATTGACACGTAAAGTTCCGGCCAAGGCTTCCGTTAGTCGACGAAGTGTTTCAGCTTCTTTCAGTCTATTTTCCGCATTCTCTTGAGCCTGATGCACAATTTCAAATAATTGAGCATTTCTAACAGCGTTGGCAACCTCTCCGGCTAAGATCGTGTAAAGCCGAACATCTTCTTGGTTAAAGTTATTTATCTTATTTGATTGAACATCAAGAACGCCTAAAACACGCTCCGCGACAAGCATGGGCACTACCATTTCTGATCGCGTTTCTGGTAGAAGGGGATTTTGTAAAAAACCTGGCGTATGTTGAACGTCATTGGCAATTACCCCCTGTTTTGTTCTAGCGGCTTGCGCTACTAACGACAGTTCTTTGTGAAATGGAATCATCCAGCCTTGAGACATCATCTGACGTCCAATTTCTCCGGCTCCGGCGGCAAGTGCAAGTTCTTGGGTATCGTTATCTAGTAAATAGATATGGACGTGATAAAGGCCAAAACGATCCTTTGTTAAATCGCAAATTTGTTGAAGAACTGCCTCTGTTTCCAGGATAGTAGACACAGCTGTACTTACTTCGGCAACTGTTTCCAATTCAACTGCCCGTGTTGTAAGAGCAGCTTCATAATCCTTACTGTCAGAGACATCAATTAAAACACCACTCCATACAATACTGCCATCAGGCTGAAGTTCCGGCTTAGACTGACCTCGTATGTAGGTAATGGCACCGGACTTTGTAAAAATCCTGCCCTCCCAATGCCAAGGTTCTAGGGTTTGAGCTGACTGAACCACGGTTTGCTCAAATTCAGCCATATCATCAGGATGGATCCGGTCGATAATAGGTTTGGCACTCGTGCGTAATGTATCCGGTTCGACATCAAATGTTTCTTTTACCCATGCATTCGCGTATGGGAAAAATGTTGTGCCATCAGGGTTCATTTGAAATTGGTAGATCATTCCCGGCACATTCTCTGTCGTCTTTTCTAAACGCGCTTCGCTTTCACGCAACGTTTTTAGCGACTCTTCTAACTCAGCAGCCTGTTGTTCTACTTGAGCTAACAATCGCCGATTTTCTATGGTAGTCGCTAATAAAGAGGCAAGATGCCGGGCAATGTTCTCATCTAATTTATCGAAAGCACCGATCTGTTTGCTAGCAACATTGAGAGAACCCAAAATCTGTTTCTTGGTTACAAGAGGGGCCACCAGGCTGGATTGCAAACCCTTTTCAATAAGTTTTGGGTTTTCGCGATAATCAAGTCTTTTTGAAAGATCAGGCGTTGTTATCACCTGATTTTTAGTGATGGCCAACTCAATTACAGTTCCCTCAAGAAGAAAATCTATACCTTCTGGTAAAGCGCCAGCTAAACCATGTAAGCCGAATATCTTAAAGGTAACTCCATTATCATCTGTTAGAATAAGGCTCACTCGGTTACCGCAAAAGAGTTCTTCAATTTTTGCAGCAGTTAGCTTAAACAGTTCCTCGACATCTTCAGATGTAACGATGTCGGTCACCAATTCATTTAACATCATTAACCGGTGCATTTGCTCTTCGAGTTGCTGATCGGTCTCGATCTTGCCTAGTTGTGCCATTTACCTATTCTCCAGACCCATTTTTAGCCATAGGTTTATACCCATTCGTTGAGGTCACTTCATTTTGGAGTTGACTATCAGGAGAGTCAAATGCAGGGATGGAAGCCAGATTGGATGCGCTATCGTTTGACTCCTTTAACGACCCTAATTGTATAAATGCTCGTTTTGATCCTAAAGCACCAGATAACTCTTCCAAACCAAGCTTTAACAGCGTTTCCATATCCGATGCCTGACGCAGTTTATTGCTGATTTGTCCTATCAGCCTTTCACGGCTCGCCTGTTTACGCGTTTCATCAAATAGACGTAAGTTTTCAGCGGTTTGGGCCACCTGATCGGCAATCGCCTGTACCAGGGCCAACTCTTGTTCGCTCCAATCTCGTCTTTTCTGCAAGTTCGGTTCCTGAAAAGCCATTGTCCCAATAACCTGATCTTGAAAGCGAATAGGGGCAATAACCGCTGTATAATTCTCCGCAACATCTGCCGGCACAACGCTTGCCTGGTCTTCTTGGTAAGCCAATTGTTTTAGGGTTTGAGCTGTTTCTTCTTCTAAAGCGTGACTGAACTTCTGATAGCGGTACTCTTTTTCACTATCGGCACGTGCCTGCCATGCTTGCTCCACATATTTCTTTTGAGCTTCTCGCGCCTCAGCAAAACGCTTCTCAACCTCGCTAAACAGCCGAGCATTTCGAATAGCGACGGCTACCTGGTTAGCCAAAGAACGCACCAAACTTTCATCCCCTTCATCAAGACCGCCAATCGCGTCCTGCTGCACATCCAACACTCCAACTACCTGATCTTCCAGAACAATCGGCACAGCCATTTCAGAGTAGGTATTGGGTAGGAGTTCATTAGGTAGCCAATCCGGTGCTTCACGTACGTTGTTCACCCGGACCACTTCACCATTCCGGGCCGCCCGAGCTACTAAGCTGGTTGGGGCATTCAGTTGAATACTGTGACCTCTGGCTTTCATCTCAGCCCCAGCCTGACCATAACCTGCAGTCATGATCAGAGTCTTTTCCTGTTGATCCAGAAGGTAGATGTGAACGTGGTAATAATCAAACTTCTCTTTAATGACCGTAACAACCTGCTGGACCAGTTCGTTCAAATCCAATATACTGGTTAACTGCTGGCTGACTGTTACCAAGGTCTCAATTTGCTCACCACGTTTTTCCAAGTTCGCTACAGTTTTACCCAACTTGTTCGACATAACATTGAAAGTATTCGCTAACTGACCAATCTCATCGTCTGATTCTACCGAGGCCTGCACCGTTAGATTGCCAACAGCAAATTGTTCAGCCACGCTGGTTAAACGTCGAATCGGACCGATGATGGTCTCTTTAAACATAAAACCCATGCCTAACCCTAAGATTAAGGCCAGCACGCCACTCACTAAGGTCTGGGTTTGCACATTGGTTAAACTCTGTCGCCCTCTATTCAAGTCAGCCTCAAGTAACGCCCCTTGATCCGTGGTCATTATATCCAGCAATTGCAGCATGTGTTCAGCCTGGGGCGAGACCTCAGTCTTGAACAAATATAAATCTTCGTAAACGCGTTCGCCTTCTATTATTTCAACTATTTGCGGTGCCAACGCTAATAATTGCTGACGGGTCTGGGCGATGCTATCCATCAGGATTTGCTGATTGTCGGGCAACAGATCTTTTTTGGCCTGCAGATTTCGCCAGACCGAACTATTGGTGTCTAAATGTTGAAAATATTCAAATTTAAAGGTCAAATCACCTGTTAGAACATAGGCTCGAAGAGCGCTTGCCATAGACAGGAGAGAGAGTTGAAAATCAGCCATATCGGCTAACAGTTCATCGCTCTGCATTGGGGATTCTCGTTGCCGCTGAAGTTCCACCAATAAATTAATCTCATCAACGAGTTCTTCTCTAAGGGGCTGGAATTCCAGACTCTCCATCCGCAATGCCGGTTGGTTCTCTGAGGGGCTATCATGTAACTCAAATAATCGGTTGGGAATAGGCACCCAAGCTTCGTAAATATCTTTTAACTCTTTAAGACGTTGCGCATCATCATCGGTCCATTTGGCTGAGAGTTCTTCCAGTTGAGCCAGATTAAGCTCAAAAGTTTCTTTGGCCCTGTTATAGTCGTCGATATTCTGTACGTCGCTCAAAACCAGGTAGCCCCGTACGCTGGCCTGCATTCTAAGCAAACTGGATTGAGCCCGAGCCAGAGCCAGTTCAGATGGAGCTCGAACCTCGGTAACGGTGCCAATAATTTTAGTTGCCGCCTGGCTGGCGATAAATATAATGGCAACCACCGAAAGCGTTATCAGGGCAAAAATACTAAATCCAACCATCAGTTTGTCACCGATTTTAAGATTATTGAACCCACTAACTTCAGATAGGCGGTCTAATATCTTTGAAAAACCCAGATTTGTTTTTTCACTAGAGCCAGAATAGTTCACATCACTCATAGTAATTTCTCATAAGTTATTTACTCAAACTACAGTTGGAGAGCTAAAAGCCTGAAGGTTGGATAGGGTACACTCCGACCCTCGCTCACAAAATCTTTCAACTTATTGCTACTTCTACGCTCAAACCTTGCAATAAAATTTTCCACTACTTCCCATAGCCTAACTTAACCAATTCTTCATCAACCGCCGTTGCCGCTTGATCCAGAGCTTCTTCCGGGGTTAATTTACCGTCAATAGCTAGATAAAGATAAGAAGCAACAAGATCACGAATCTGGGAATGAAATGGAAAAGGCGGCGCCCCCCTATAGAGACGCCCCTCTTTTTTCATTAAAGAAAAGTAACCGCCGACTTTTTTGTCCTGCTCCAGCACTAGTGGATCATCGAAGGTACCAAGTTGAACAACGCGAGAACTGGCGGCTGCCCACTCCGGTTGGACGTCGGCTTGGCTAATATATTGTAGCCAGAGTAAGGCAGCCTCTTGCTTTTTGGAAGAGTAAGGTATACCAAAAGCACCACCATCGTAGTAACCAACGTAGCCTTTACCAATACTGGCATCTTGAATAACCCCCTGCGTGGTGGGCGGCAGCGCCACACCCACTTTACCCACTATCTCAGAGCGAGTGGGGTCTGTGGCAATCCAGGCCACATTCTCTCCATAAATCCACCCCTGAGCCACTCGACCGGCGGCAAAGGTCTTAGCCGTTTCCGTCCAAGTGCTGCGAGTAGACTCTGGAGGTGCATACTGAAGCAAATCTAACCAAAAGGTAAGCGCGTTCTTGGCTTGCTCGCTGTTTAACTGACCGCTATTATCCACGGTAGCTTTGTAATTATCCGGATTAATACCCCAGTTGTAGACTCCAAAAGTGGGTAAAATCGTCTCACTAAATTCATAGAATGAAGCAGGATGGTCATTAGCTGCCTGCACCGTGCTGCCCCATAATTCCATATCATTGTCCTGACCGTACTGGGTGAAAAATACGGCAATGTCGTGGTATTGGTCAAACGTCACCGCCGGACCTAATGGATAGCCATATTCGGTAGCAAAGGCTTCCTGAATGGACAGATCCTCAAATAAGTCCTTACGGTATACATAAGTCTTCAAAAAGGCCTCCATGGGCACCCCGTAGAGATCACCCGTAGCGGGGTCTTTAAACTCCTCGATGAAAGTCGTGAAATCAATCGGCTTAAAATCGGGTGAAGCCAGATTGGGATTATGGTCCAACATTTGAGTTAGATTAACGAGGAAGTTTTGCTCCAGGAAGGCATAAATAATATCCTGCTCAATGTAGACAAAGTCATACGTACCCGAGTTTGCTTCCATATCCTCAATGGTTTTGCTATACATATCAGCCCAAGGAACTATCTCCAACTCAATCTTAATACCGGTTTCCTCTTCAAATGCCGGGGCTAATACAGCTTTAACGTAGTCTGAGGCCGGGGTATCCTCAGTAACACCGTGGAGAACAATGTCGCGATAGGGTTGGGCTGCCTCGGCCAGGAAGCTTATACTGGAGGAGTCTTGTGATGCAACCGGATTATTAACCACCTCAGTGGGTTGGGAAACGGAACTGGCTGCCACTCCTGTACAAGCAGTCAACAAGAAAATTATAATCAAAAAAACGCTTAGCAGAGTGGCATTTTGATTAAGTGATGTTATTCTTACCGTATCCCTTCGGCAAGAGATAAGGTTAAAAGGTTGTTTCAGGTTCAAGAGTTTTCCTTTCCGAAGATAGAGTTAATGCAACATCAATAATAAATTTTATCATTTAAACACGTCGTATATTTAAAGGCGATCATAAAAAATTCATCTACTTTCAAAGCTTATTTAAAGCGCCTCTCTTACTATTTAGCGCCTTTTGGTCTGACCATTAGTGCCAATCTTCTCCGTTCCCTGAGATGATGTCACATTCAAACTTACCAATCCGGCAGGGACATCCAACACTTCACACAGTGCTTCAGCCGCTGTCTGAGCCAACATCTCAAAGCTGGGCGCTTGCCGGATTTTATGCGTAATTTCTCCAGCCAGGCGTTCGTAATTGGCTTGCCGACGGGTTTCATCAAAAAGCCGCAGGTTTTCGGCGGCTTGGGCTACCTGATCCAGAATGATTTCTAACAAAGCCAGATCGTCTTCGTCCAGAGTTTGGCCTTCATTCTGTCCTTCAGCGAGATGTAATTGCAGAGAACCAATGATGGCCCCACTCAAGCTAACCGGAGCAACCACAGATTTTTGACGACTCTCCTCTGTATCCGAGGCGAGTGTAACCAGCGCCGGTTCTTTTTTCTGACGCGCCAAATCTTTGGCCTTTTGTCTAATTTCCTCTGCCAGCGGCGCAAACCCGGATCGCTCATAGCGATAGTTTCGTTTTTGGGTCTGATCGGCTTTGTCCCAGGCTTGTTGAATGTATTGCTGCTGGACAATTTTCACATCGGATAGAGCACGCTCAACCTGAGCGAAGAGACGTGCGTTTTCCAAAGCAACGGCCACTTGGGCAGCCAGTGTCGTTAAGATCTGCCGGTCATCTTCAGTAAAGCGATCAACTTCATCTGCTTGAACATCAAATACCCCCAACAACTGGTCACCCACTATCATCGGCACGGCCATCTCTGAGCGGGTTTTCGGTAAAAGGGGATGAGGCAAGAAATCAGGATTTTCATGCACGTTATTAACAATAGTTCCTTCACCAGTTCGAGATGTTAGTGCTACAATGGAACGGGGGTGATTAAAAGGAATGCTTCGCCCTTCGGCCACCATCGCTTGCCCTACTTCTCCGGATCCGGCGGTAAGCACTAATGTTTCACCGCGTTCATCCAGCAAATACAAATGGGCATGGTATAAGCCAATGCGCTCCTTGGTTAAATCAACCACCTCTTGCAGGAGTTGTGCTTCATTATGGGTCGTGGCTATTCTAGTGCTGATTTCAGCGACTTTTTGCAAATCACCAGCCTGTTTGGCGAGAATTTCCTGGATCCGTTTTTGCTCGGTGATGTCTTGGTTGGCCCCAACTGACCTAATTGGGTTACCATCCTTGTCTCTGACGACCCTAAACCGCACCATAATCGGTATGAGTCGCCCATCGGTGGTTATGTTATAGTCCTCGATTTCCTGACTATAATTACTTTCTGTCGAAGCCAATACTCTCTCAACTTCCCGACCAACAACCTCCGGGTTTTTAACGTATTTCTGGGCATACTCTTCTACCGGCATCTTAAAGTCGGTCTCGTCTGTTATCGGAATATTCAGCAGTTTGTAATACTCCGGTGAAAATGTAAATGTCTGCGTGGCAAAATCAAGCTCCCATTCATACAATTTTGCAGCGGCTGTTGCTTGAGACAGTCGCGTCTCGCTCTCTCGCAGCACCTCTTCAGACTGCCTCAACTCCCCCAGCGCTTCTTGCGTTTGCTGATATTGACGGGCATTCTGTAGCGCAATCGCCACTTGTGAGGCTAGCGTTGTTTCTATTTGGATGTCTTGTTCCGTAAAACGACCTACAACATCCCCCTGCACATCAAGCACCCCTAGCAGCTTTTTACTCACCAAAATCGGCACGGCCATTTCTGAGCGCGTGTTCGGTAGCAGGGGATTCGGCAGAAAGTCTGGGCTGGCCTGCACATCATTCACAATCGTACCGGTTTGTTTGCGAGCCGTTAGTGCCACGAGTGAACTCTCGTGTCCAAAGGGGATACTCCACCCCTCCGCCACCATTGTGCGCCCCGCTTCATCAGCTCCGGCGACCAAGTTTAGCGTTTCTCCAGCCTCATCCAGTAGATAAATGTGAGCGTGGTACAAATCAAAGCGCTTTTTAGTCAAATCGGCCACTTGCTGCAACATCTCTATCGGATCGCTAATCTGACCTATTTGCGTACTAATCTCTGATACGGCTGCCAATTCTGAGGCCCGCTTCCGTAATTCAGCTTCTGCCGCTTTCTGCTCAATAATGATTTGGTTGGCACCAATGAGCTTAATTGGGTTACCAGCCTCATCCCTTACTAGCCTGAATCGAACCAAAATCGGTATCTCGCGGCCATCGGTGGCGATCAAACGGCTCTCCAGCTCTCTATAAGACTCCTTTTCAGTGCTGGCCAGCCCATCTTGAATGACTTGCTTAACCAAAGGAGCATAGTCAGGATGAACATACGTCTTGGCATATTCCTCAACCGGCATCCTGTAAATACCGTCATCCTCAATCCCCAAAAATTTGTAATACTCCGGCGAAACAATGATCTCCCCAGTGGCAAAATCAATTTCCCAATAATACAACTTGGCGATGTTGGTCGCATCTGCCAGCCGAGCTTCGTTGTCGCGTAATTGTTGCTCTGCTCGTTTTTGCTCGGTAATATCTTGTGTAGTCCCCACAATTTTGATAATCTGCCCCTGCTCATCTCTTTTGGCCCTAAATCTCACCAAGTGGATTCGCTGTTCGCCATTAACGCGGATTACGCGAAAATCTCGCTCATATAAAAAGTGGGGATCTGTCGTTTCTATGACTCCTTGAAATGCTGCGGTGACAAAGGGGATGTCTTCGTGGTGCACAAATTTTTCGGCAAAAGTCTGAACGGGTATATCATACCCGCCTTCTTGAGCAGCACTGGTATGGAATAAGCTGTAAAATTGATCGTTAAAGGTGAAAGTTTGGGTGTCGATATCAAATTCCCAGTAGGCCGCTTGAGCAATATTCAAGACCTCATCTAATCGTTCATCTATTAAGGATGAAGGTTGTTTGGCAGTCTGTGCTATAACCTCAACACGCATCTGGGCGAACATTTGCCATAAAAATGTAGCTATTTCAAGCGTGGTCGCCAGAGGCATGAGGGTTTGTTCAAGCGCCGTCAAATTCGTTTGCAAAGTTGCAGGAGCAATTCCTTCGGCCAAAGCGTCAGCCACCCAGCGTTGAGTAAACTCGGTGTCATCGCCAACTTCTGTGGTATCTGCCAGATGCTTCATCATCTGGCTAACCATCTCAACGCTGGCTTGCTTGGGCAGAAGTACAGCACCGCTTATGGCCTGCAAATGCTGATTATACGCCTCGATCAAGCTATCATGGTGTGATCTGATAGTTACTGCAATTTTATCCATCCTGGTTATCTCCTTTTAGATGGATGGGAGGGATTGGACCAACGGAATGAGTGCCATTGGAGCCGTTAACATTATCATTACCAGAGTGGCCTTCTGCACCTAACTCCAACTCAGCATAGTTTACCGAGAACAGTTGACTAATCTCTGTAGTAGCAATTTCTAATAAACGATCCAGGCTGGGAGCGGCTCGGAGTTTATCAGTCACCGTGCGGATAGTGGTCTCTCGACTGGCATTTTTACGAGTTTCATCAAAGAGACGCAAAGTCTCGGCGGTTTGGACAAACTGATTTAAGATGTCCTCAATAAGATATAAATCCTCATCCGACCAAGTTTGTCTATTCTCTCTGGTCGTTTGCAGTTGCAATTTTCCAATCATTAAATCACCCAGGTTAATTGGAGCTGTAATAGCTTGCCCGGTAGATTGGCCCGTATTTACATCAACCAAGGTTGAACCATCTTTAGCTAGCTGTTGAGGCTTAATAGTATCGAGGCGCTCCTTTTCTGTTTTATCGAGCTGTACACCAGGGCGAGTGAATACGTATCGGCGGGTACCACGGCTCTTTCGCACCTTTTGCCACGCTTCTTGCTGGTAACGGCGTTGCGCTTCATGTGCTTCAGCCAGAGCAGTTTCTACTTTTTCAAAGAGGCGGGCGTTACGAAGAGCTACGGTTACCTGGTTGGCTAGAGACCGCAGTACGTTGGCGTCACCATCATCTAACCCGTTAATTTGGTCTGACTGCACATCCAAAACCCCTACAACTTGTCCATCAAGCACAATTGGAACAGCCATTTCCGAATAGGTATTGGGCAACAGTTCGTTAGGTAACCAATCTGGAGTCTCACGGACGTTGTCAACCCAAACAATTTCGCCAGTTCGAGCGGCACGTGCCACCAAACTTGTTTCGGCGTTGAGTTGTATATTGTGACCGCTCATTTTCATCTTCTTGCCGGCCGACCCGGTTCCTTCGGCTACAACTAAGCGCTCACCGCTATCATCCAAAAGATAAATATGGGCATGATAGTAGCCAAATTTATCTTGAACCTCAGTAACGATAGCAGCCAGCAATTCTTCAAAATTGAGGATGCTATTCAAGCGCTCGCTAATAGCAGCAACCGTTTCTAGACGTTGAGTCCGACTAGCTACCCTATGCTCCAAGCTGTCAATTAAATGGTTGAGTTGTTGAGCCATTTCATTGAAGGTGTTCGTTAAAACGCCAACTTCATCACGGCGTTGATCGGTTTCAATCTGACGTAACTGCCCTGTACTTAAACTTTTTGCGGCGTCGGTCAAACGGACAATTGGATTTACGAAATAACCAGCTACCCACCACATGAGACCGGCAAGTGTTAAGATCAACAATATCGTTAACCCTAAAGCGCCAAATTGAAGGGTGCGTACTCGCGCCAACACTTCTGCTTCCTCTTGTTGAACAATGACCATCCAATCATTATCAAGAGAAAGAGCGGAAAACAACCATCGTGTGCCATTTTCATCTACAAATGTACTGAACTCATGTTGTCCGGACCGCGCTTGTTTTACCAGCAGATCGTCGCTAAGATCTTCTAGGTCTTTAGCATATGCCTCATTGGGATGGGCTAATACCTGGTTTGACTCGTTCAGTAAGAATGCAAAACCTGTATTGTCCAATCGTGTGGCCCCAATCTGCTCGGTCAAAACATCGAGATCGGTACAAACACTCACCACGCCAAGATTTTGAGCTTGTTCATCTCGAATTGGTGAACCGACACAAATTGCAGGTTCGTCTGTAGTACGCCCAATCAATGTTTGGCGGGCAAACTCATTGCCGACTATCGCTTCCTTAAACCAGGAACGATCACCGTAATATCGAAGTTCTTCATCATCATTTCGTGCAATATTAAAACCTGTCTCATCGGTTGTATGAACTAAATACAGGTTTGAATAGACGCTGGCCATTTGAGACAAAACCGGTTTTTGACGATCAGCGTCCATGCTAACGATATCGGGTTGCTTGCTCAGGTTACGGAGCGCTAACGTTAATTGTTGATCCCAACTCGATACTCTATCCGTTAAATCCTCAGCGCTTTGTCTAAGGTCTCGCTCTGCTTCCTCCCGCAAATCTTGACTAACGGTGTAACTGGTAATCAAAATAACCAATACTATAGGGACAGTAACAACTAATAAAACTAGTATTGTCAGGCGAACTCTTAAACTACCGGAAAGTAGTCGTTGCATCTAAACCCTTCTCCTATTTCCCATTCTCAATTACCACGGTTCAAGTTTTCGCCAGGCGGATCGTTATCCAAATCAATCAGGACATAATCGGCCGAGAAACTCCGCCCCAACTCCTCAGCAGTCACTTTCACCAGATTTTCCAAGCTCGTCGCAGTACGCATCTTTTCGGCAATCTCACGGAGAGTCTGTTCGCGACGGGCACGAAATTGAACTTGAGATAGAAGTTGCTCACGCTCGGTAATATCACGCACATAGCCTAATACACCCCAAATATCGCCCTCGGCGTTACGAACTGGGGCCTTAACTGTGCTAAGATACAAATGCTTACCATCTATTTCAGCGGGTTCAACATCGATAAATTTAATCTGCCCGCTAGCCATGACTTCGTCGTCGTCCGGCCAAAAACCTACAATCCCTTTTTCTGGATTTCCTTTGACAATATCTTCTGGAAAACCAACTTCCAAATCATTCTTACCGATCAACTCGTCAATTGGTATGTTGATACTGTCTGAGTAACCTTTGTTAGCCAGTCGATAGCGATGCTCACGATCTTTAATAAATATCCAGTCTGGAGTCGCATCAATGACGGTACGTAACAGATCCTGCGAGTTTTCCATCTCTATCAAGGCTTTTTGCGTTTCTTGATATTGAATTGCATTTTGTAGGGCCACAGCAATTTGGGAAGCAAGCGTTGTTTTTATCTGAGCGATATCTTTGGTAAATCGCCCCACTTGGTCAGACTGCACATCCAGTACCCCCAAAAACTTATCGCCGACAATCATCGGTACTGTCATTTCCGAATGCGTATTGGGCAATAAGGGGTTGGGTAAAAACCCCGGCTCCTTACTAACATCATTGACAATAATGGGTTGCCGGTTACGGGCGGCACGTGCTACAAGCGAATCCTCACGATCAATAGGAATTTGCCAACCTTGTTTTATCATAGTTCGCCCTACATCCCCAGCACCCGCCGTGAGATTCAGGTCACCCTCTTTTTCATCAAAAACATAAATATGAACGTGGTAGAGGTTAAAGCGCTTTTTGGTTAAATCAACCACCTCTTGCAAAAGTTGGTCTACATCTAAAATCGTTGAGGTAGCAATGCTAACCTGCGCTACAGTTTCCAGTTCCGAGGCCCGTCTTAACAGGGCATCCTCAGCGTGATGCCGGGCCGTCACATCTGTCTGGATGCCTATAAAACTTATTAATTTATTATCTTCATCAAAAACCGGGTTAATGGTTATTTCATTCCAAAAAGGTGTTCCATCCTTACGATAATTGAGCACAACAACTGAACAGGATTTTTCGTTTTTAATTGCTTTTCTAATTGTAGCAATAGATAACGCATCGGTATCCGGCCCTTGCAAAAAACGACAGTTTAGACCGATGGCCTCTTCTGCGGAGTAACCGGTAATCCGAGTGAAAGCGGGATTAACGTAAATAAGTGGATTATCAGGCAGGTGCGGATCGGTAATAACAACACCGATTGCGGCATTACTGATAGCAATTGACAGCCGATCGTCTTTCTGCAGAGAAGTTTTTAGAGCCAGATCAGTCACGTCCGGCTCTGATACTTTAGTCTGAGTAGTATCTTGCGTATAAATAGCATTTTGAGGAGATAAGGGGGTTTCAAGAGATTTTACAATAACCGTACGAGCATCAGCTAGCAGTTTCCAAAAAAACTTTCCGGCTTCTAAACTGGTAACTACAGGCGTTAAGGTTTGCCCCAAACACTCTATTTCGTGCAAAGCACTTTTAACAGAGGTATTATTTGGTTGATAGGAGACCTTGCTTATATTATTTTTAGAATCAAAAAATTTAAGGAGAGGAACTGAACTTTCTGCCAAGCAGCAATCAACAACCGCATTTAAATTTCTACGAGCCAATACAATGCGTTGATTATATGAAATAGAGCCATATTCTTCACTACTATCAGCTAATAATTGAGCATAAATTGCTGCTAAATTTGCCACATCTAAAGTAATAAAATTGGCAAACTCTTTAAGCGGTACCATTCAGCAAAACTCCTTCAGTTGGAAAAGAACAACTCTTTAATTCAATATAGCTTCGTCAAGCTTTTATGAAAATATCCTTGCACCCTAAATTTACGAAAACTCACGCAAAATGTGAGATGCAAGGGTAGAATTAAGAACAACATCACCGATAGCAATTTGGTTGATTGCATGGGCAATTTCCTGATAGTTGTTTCCATCTTTCTTTTCGACAAATCCGCATGCTCCCACTTTAATGGCTTCAAGAGCATACCGGTCGTTAGGTGTGGATGATGTGACCAGAATTTTAGAAAATTCATTCTGGGCGATAATCGATTGAACCGCTCTAACACTATCTACAACAGGAAGATGTAAGTCTAATAACGTAATATCAGGCATCATATCTTTACAAGCTTTCACTGCACCGTGACCGTCTCTAACCATATTGATGACTTTAATATCTTTTTGTCTGTCGAGAAATGTTTTGAAACTATGTAAAAATCTTATATCGTTATCGGCAATTAATAGTCTTATGGGCTTATGCATGTCCTTATCTATGTATCCTTTTCTTGACAAATAGAGTTTTCAGGTGATACAGGAGTCGGTATCAAGTTATACAACAAATTATAGATCATGACGGATTAGATTTATAGAGGCAAAGGTACCGAAAAAATTCCTCTTTTGAAGGTCAATAAGTACTTTTTTTTTTGCCCGAAAGTACTTTTATAATCATAGATAGGTTATTTTTATGGCTGTTGTAATACGCCAGACTTTCCTCCTTATTTATTTAAGAATGAAGCCTTAAAGTCCCTTTACATCTTTCTGTTCTACTAAGCCATCCTTCACAGCACGAATAGCCGCTTCGGTTCGGTTGTTGACTTGTAGTTTCTGAAAAATTACCGACAAATAATTTTTGATTGTTCTTTCTGACAAATCAATTTCCGAGGCAATATCTTTGTTGCTGGCCCCATTAGCAACTAAAGTCAAAATCTTTCGCTCTTGTTCTGTCAGGCTTTGAACTCTGGGAACGTCTTCCTCCGGCTTTTCGGCCAAACGTTTCAGTTCAGTAAGCAAACGGGTGGTCATTTCCGGATCAATTACCGCTTCGCCTTGATGAACCTTACGAATAACCTCAAGCAACTTTTTAGAACGCGTGTCTTTTAGCAAATAGGCTTTCGCTCCGGCTCTTAACCCCTCAAAGACATGCTCATCTTGGGGATACATCGTTAAGATAATGATTCCTGCTTTCTTACCTGCTTCCAATATAGCACGAGTGGCCTCTACCCCATCCATAACCGGCATATTTATATCCATCAACACAACAGAGGGGTTAAGCTTCGAAACTAACTTAACTACTTCCAAACCATCTTCTGCCTCGCCTACAATCTCAATATCATCTTGATCTTCCAATAAAGAGCGAACACCCTCGCGAAACAGAGAATGATCATCGGCTAAGAGGACTTTTATTTTTTTCATAACTGAACCACTCCTCATTTTACAAACAGTGTTGAGTCATCCACGAACTAAAGACTAAGCGGAAGCCAGGCATGTATACGCGTACCTTTACCTGTAGTGGTTTCTACAATAAGACGACCGCCTATATTCTCTGCTCGTTCTCGCATTGATACCAATCCTAAACCTTTGCTACCGTTTCCTTTATTACGTATTTCATCAACGCGATCCAAATCAAACCCTTGCCCGTTATCAATTATATCGAGTGTAATATTTTGGTTATCTTCAATTGCCAGCCTAACCGACACTTTTGAACATTGAGCATGTTTCCGACTATTGGCCAGTGTTTCTTGTAAAATTCTGTAGAGACTGCTTTCTACTTCCGTTGGAACCTCTTTAACCTGCCCAACAATAGAGCATGTTGTTTCCAAATTCCACCGACGCCCAAAGTCGGCCACAAATTTTTCTAACACTTCAAATAGCGATCTTCCCTCAAGTTCTACAGGACGAAGATCAAAAATATTTCGCCGTATTTCTTCAATATTTTGGGTAAGTAGAACGCTAACCTGATCGAGTTGACGGCCTAGTTTGCTCTCTTCATCGACCATGTTAAGACACCGATCAACTTGAATAAGCAAATACGCTAAGTTTTGAGCAACTCCATCGTGCATATCTCGGGCCAGTCGGGTTCGTTCATCGACAATAGCCAATTCGCGCGTTTTACGCAGAAGCCGAGCGTGCTCAATAGCGGAAGCTACTAAAAAGGCTAATGTTTCTAAGGTTTCCAGATCACTTTCATCAAAAGCCCTTGTTTTCTCTTGCTCAACAACAATGATTCCAATCGTTTTCCCTGCCGTCACAAGCGGCGCGATCATCATAGAATTGGTAGTCCGCCCATCCTCGCCTGAACCGTAGATGTAAATGTGTTGCGAGTTTATATCATTAACAATAGTGGGTTTGGACAAGCTAATTACTCTGCCCGCAATCGTTTGCGGATCGAGCTTAAAGGTAAAATCAAGCTTGTTTCCGCCATTCATTCGAAAAATTTGCTCAATCTGCTCCGGGTCATAGATGGTTCTGATAGACAGTTTTGACCCGTTGAGCAATCCAATGGTAACGTGAACTTTACTTTCAGTACCTTTTGAGGTAAAAATCTGACTAATTCGCTCACCGACAACCGCCTGTAGTTCATCCAAATCCAATCCCTGGCTTACAATCTGGCTGATTTTTTTGATGGCTTGCAGCCGTTGCGTTCGTGCTTCAACAATTCTCTCCAGTTTACTGGAGTAAGAATCGACATGATGATATAATCGCGCATTTTCAATAACCGTGGCTGCCTGGCTGGCTAAACTCGATAGCGTCCATAGGTCTTGATCGCCAAATTTGTCCGTTTCGGTGCTATCGATGTTAATAACGGCTTCAACCCGATTGTCGACAAAAATAGGAACAATAAGCTCAGAACGTACATCTCTACCGGTTAGAGGAACCGCATACTCTTCTTGAGAAACATCGTTCATGAGTAAAGGCAGACCAGATTTAATGACCCGGCCGATCAAACTCCGTTCGATGTCCTGCGCGATAATACTGGCATTAAGGTTAGGCAGTTGTTCGCCATAATACGCTTTCAATTCAAGGGAAAGCTGATCCGGTTTGATAGCCAAAATGGCTACGCGATCATAGCTTATCCGATGATGAAGCGCCCAAGCCAGCGCATCAAATAGATTATCGATGTCAAGAATGGTGGTTATTTCTTGAGCAACCTCATTAATGAGCTTCAAGCGCATTGCTTGACTTTCCCACTCTTCAAAGAGTTGGGCATTCTCAACCGTAATGGCTATTTGAAAAGCTAATGTGAACACATAGCGAGCGTCTGTTTCATCAAAGCCATCCACTTCATTTTTATCTAGGGTTAAAACTCCAACTACCCGGTCTTTATAAATCAGAGGAACACCAAGCCAGGAGCGTACTTTATCAAGCTCGGGTCTGTACTCCCAGAATTCACTACTAAGAACATCATTGATGATCAAGGGAAGTTTATTATCAACAACCCGCCATGCAGAGTTTTGCTCATTTTTAGGATAAACGTTCATCCCACGTTGATACTCTGACAACCCCCGCGATGCAGCAGCCACTAGAAGATGCCCTTGAAGTAGAAAAAGCGTAGCACTATCAAAATCGATGGATTTTTGAATCTGCCCCAGAATTTGGTCGGTGAGATGATCGAGATCGATACTGGTGCCAATCAAGGCGCTTACCGCATTTAGTGTAGCGAGACGCTTCGTAGTTTGATTAAGCGCCGAAATTTGATCGGTAAACTGGCTTGTGGAAGATCGGACACCCCGTGTTGATCCCGGCAGAAGCGATTTTATTTTTTCTAAAAGTTCATTGGGGCTGACCGGTTTCAACAATATTTCATCAGACTTAGCCACCAGTGTTGTGGGTTGGTTCTGGGCTGACTGCTCGGTCATAAAGTTAAGAATAGGTGTTTTGGGCATAAACATCTGCAGCCGAAGCGTCAATTCACGCCCATCGTCATCAGGCAGATCTAAATCAATCAGGATTAAGTCAGGCTGAATCATCGAGCAATAATGGACAGCGCTAGGGCTATCCGTTGCAGAAAGGAAATTATAGTATTGCCCTAACATTTCCTGAATAAATAGTTGAGATTCTTCATCGCTGCTTACATGTAAAATAGTTGCCATAAAACCTTCTCCTAAGAAAGAACAAAAAACGAATACGCAAAAGGTCACGTATTCGTCTCTGTAATCTTAGCAACTAGTATGATGTAAATGATGGCGGGTTCTCATAATGGAGTTCTTGTCGCACTAGATATTAAGTAAAAGGTCAAAAGGAGTAATTTTTATCATTGTTCTCTCTTTTATCAGTAAAGAGAACATTACTCAGATATTTAATTGATAAAACCGAAGTAAATATCTTTACTATTATATTACTAGATTTATGAAAAGTACAGTGACCCTCTAACTTTTGATCAAAAATTATTACGAAGTTTAAATACGCGTTAACTAACTTAAAGGATTAGATCGATATTTCTAGAGATAAACCCTTTTAATGCTGTAAATGAATAACCATTTTTATTTCGTTACGTCCTGGCAGGGAGGAAACTTCTACTTCATCCATCAGGTTTTTAATTAAAAACATACCCCAGCCTCGCGGATAATTCTCTGGAACGTTCCCCGTAGCCGGCAAGGCCGGTATTGGCTTTGTACCTTGATCGACGACGTTTAAAGCTAAAGAACGCTCTTCAACCGTGAGCATGATCAGCACTTTAGTTTCAACATCCAATTGGTTACCATGCTCTATAGCGTTAATCACGGCCTCACCTACAGCCGTTTTTAGATCTTCAATTCGATCGGGAGAAAACCCCATTTTTTCGGCCACAATAGCTGCTGTAGCAATTGCTATTTTCTCATAACCGAGTTCGCTGCACAGGTAAATCTCGACGATTTTCTTGGGAAAACTGCTCATGTGATCCCCTATATGACGACTGACGTCAATTATTTCTATGTTGGATAGTGGAGGGTAAGCGAAGTGCGAGACGATTTAAATAGATGTGGTCTAATATTCATGACTAAGTTTATCATACCGTCACAATTACTACAACATTTTAATGCATTGTGATAACAGTACCACCTCTATCGAGAATAAGCCATAGTACTTTTCTTTGCGTTCGGTGTAAACCGTATAGGAATCTTGGCCTAGTTATTCAGAATTTCCAGCAGCGTTCAAATAATTCTGTAAAATTACGGCAGCAGCAGCGGCATCAATTGGTATGCGCTTGCTGCCGGAGGATGCTTGTAAGGCTGAGGCATCGACGGTGGAGTAGCTTTCATCAAAATATTCGTATGGGATGGTGATATGTTCGGCCAAAGCTTCCGTATATCGCATAACCCGGCGGGCTTGGGGACCGAGCGACTCGTGCCCGCTCAGAGAATAGGGCAAACCCACAATCAACCGCTCTATCTCTAACTCGGCGATTAATCGCTGTAACTTCACGAAATCCTTCTTTTTGGAAGTACGGTGAATAACACTATGCGGGCTGGCTAAGATACCGCTGGTACTGATGGCGATGCCAATGCGTCGCTCACCGATATCCAAAGCCATAAGATGCACATTATCCTCCATCGGCCACAAATGTGACCGCGTCATTGATAACGACCTCTATCCGCAACGATGAAAAAGGTAGTCGTCCCAACCAATCAACCAGCCAATCGGGTTGTAAATCGACTCCCGGCACAGTTGCCAGCGGGTAGCGTTGCTCTAAAAGGTTTTGTGCTTCGCCGATTGACATCCCAACAATATCTTTAGCGACTTCACGGTCGCTAATATTAGGAACCGCCTGGCCTGAAGCAAAAATTTTGAAGGTCGCGGTTTGCCCCTCGATGTTCAAGACTTCCCCGGCTCCGAACTGTAATCCATCCAGATCAAGCTCAAATCCGGGCGGAACTTGGGCTTCTAAAGCGGCTAAAGCCAGCCGATTGGCGTTATAGCCACCGATTACAGTTGCCCTGACCACAGCCTGCATTTCACCGCCAAAAGTATCGGAAAAATCCCCCGAAAATTCTTGATATTTAACATCGAGCACGATAACCTGTACGGTTTCAGGGGGAATAAATTCCTGTTCGGTTAGCGATGCTTGCAACTGCTCCAACCCTTCTTGTTGGATACGCTGACGGAGATAGGCTGTTAATCGCTCTTTGTCGTTTTCTTCAACAATTCGGGCCGGCTCCATACTGCCGCCGCCGGTAGCCTGTTCATTAACAACCCGCGCTAACAGCGAAAAAGAGCCATCCACAATGCGATTTATCTGCGTTGGCGGCACATTACCTTGCGGTCCCGGCTCGGTAGCAATAACCGCTATAGGCGAGCTGGTTGAGCCGATGCCGCTCGGAACCGTTATCGTTTGCAGCGTTCTGAATTCAACCGGCGTTCCGGCAGAAGTGGAAACGGTCGTGCTAATGGGCACGAAAAAACTATCTTCGGTGCGATTAATAAAAACGATGCGTCCTGTCGCTCGCCCGACAGGGGCAAGCTCGGTTTTTACGGTTTCAATCTCATCAAAGAGCGCCAATTCTACCTGCCCCGTTCGGGCCGGAAAGGTAAGTTCCTGAAAATTAACCGACTCAACTTCGGGGTCGGCCTTGACAATGAGTTCTGTTTCGACCGGCTGGGCAATAGGCGTAACGGTTACAGTGGCTTTGGGGAAAAGGAGAAGCGCACCTAATACGAGCAACACGGCCAGGATAATTATCAAAACCAGTCGTCCAAGCTGTTGGGCTATGCGCAAAATTGAATTCTTTTGACCTTCGCCTTCCACAACCTTAAACTTTTTCTTTTCGACACGCTTCCTGCCGGCGACAGCACCCGATGCTTCAGTCACGGTTTGCGGGATTGCCGGCGGAGGCAATGTTGCTGTCGGGGGTGTGACGGCGTGCTCATCCGTTACCCAGCCGGCGCGTTTAGCACTCTTCAAACTGCTGAACGTTTTTAGGCCGGATGCTTTTGCATAATCACGGATGGTGGGATGCGATGTTACCACGGCAAGTTCAATCGCCCGATTTCGAAATTGGCGGGCCAACAATTTCATATTAACCAAGCTATTAAGCGCTTTATTTTTGCGCGGTACCACAATCAACAGTTTGGCACGCTCAATACCGTTGCCACTGTGGACAGCCTGCTGCGTTACTCGTGGTAACGCATATTCTATTCGACTGCGAATAGCCGTAATATCGTCATTTTCGTCAAGAGCTAAAACTTTTTCTATCATCAATTAGGGTAAACCAACGGTTAAACTTAAAGTTAATGAAAAAATATTAAAATCGAGCGCCTCTGTCAGAACCTGGAGTGGAAAAGAGGAGTTAACACCTAGACGGAGCACCTCCGGAGCGGCATCAAACGGAGCCGGATTGGTGCGTAGAAGTTTATCAAGACCAGGTAGCAAACTTCCACCACCCGTCATATAGATCCGTTTAGGCAAAGGCTGCCCTGCCGATAGAGCCATTAAAAGTTCCATAACGGCATCATACCATCGTTGTCGAGGTTCATCCAAACAGGTTTCGACCATAACGCGCTTATTGACATCCAGATCATCGGTAGACATCGCATGCTTCAGCAATCGGGCCTGATTGATGTCAATATTCATCGATCGGGCCAACGATTGTGTAAAAAAATATCCGCCAAACGGTGTCCAATCAGCCCCAATTAAAGCATCATCTTTTAACAAGCAGATGTCTGTTCCCGAAAAGCCCACATCAAGAATAATAGACTCGGCATATGGAATAGTTGAAGCCAAAGCTTGAGGCGAGGCCACAATATTAGAGACTGTAAGATCAAGCCGATTAGCAACCACTTCCAAAGCCCGCAAGGCTGCTGCCTGCCCCGCCACCCCAAAAACCGAAAAGGCTAGCGTGCGTCCGGTTAGGCCAACTCCATCCAAAACCAGATGGGTGTCCAAACGCAGGCCGGCGTCGGTCACTGCTAGCGGCTGCCACTGACCTCCCTCAAAAGCGTTACGGGCTAAACCCTTATGCGCCATCTTTTCGGCTCTGAGCCTTAGATTAGACAGCTCTTTAGTCGAAATAGGCCCATTTGGCTTTGCTCGATTGCGCTTGACCGTAAAAAGCTGACCGACGGTTGCTCGACCGGCCAAAGCCAAAATCACATCATCAGGTACAACCTTATGGCCAACATATTTTTCGGCACTATCTTCAGCCTGGGTAAGAGCCTCATTGACCGGTCGGGTAACCGCTCCGGCTTCCAATCGACCACCCGTAATATCGTGTCCGTTGGTATCGGCTAATCCATACCCCACAACTTGAGGGGGTGACTGTTCTGGTGTTATTAAAACCACCGCCGCTTTAACCGTATCACGGCCAATATCCAGCAAACTATAGGCCGTTGGGCTTTGTTCTTTTGTCTGCTGGAACGGGTGCAGAAGCCTCATGCTACATCTTTAATTTACCATTTCATTGACCAATGCATCAACTTGTTCTAGAGCCTCATCCAATCGAGATGGGTCTTTACCACCGGCCTGGGCCATATTAGGCCGGCCACCACCACCGCCACCCACAACTTGAGCGACAGATTTAACTAACTTTCCGGCATGCAGTCCGCGTTTAATTAAATCATCGGTGACGGTAGCAATAATGAGCGGTTTCTCGTCGGATACCGCCCCCAGTACAACCACTGCCGAGCCGAGTTTGTCGCGGAACCAGTCGCTCATTTCACGCAGCATAGAGACATCCGGCACATCAACTTTAAGCGCAACGACGTTGACATCGTTCACTGTATGCACTTGGGTGAGCATTTGCTCAAACTCAGCCCGAGCCAAGCGACGCTGCAATTCTTTAATTTGCTTGTCACTGCTCTGAAGTTGGTTCAGCAACGCGATAGTACGTTCATGCACCTCTTCAGGTTTGACCTTAAGAGCGCCGGCTGTTCTATCGAGCGTATGAAGCCTTTGCTGAACGAGAGCCTGAGCAGCCTCACCGGTCACGGCCTCGATCCGGCGAACACCGGCGGCGGCACTGCCTTCGCTGGTGATGTACAAGCCACCGATTTGGGCCGTACGATCGACATGCGTGCCGCCACACAATTCTTGACTGTAGGTGTAACCATCGTCACCAATTTTAACAACACGGACGACATCCCCATATTTTTCGCCGAAGAGAGCCATAATCTCGCCGGAGCTTATAGCCGACCGGAGATCGTCGTAGCTTTTTTGGCTGGCGGACACCGGTTGGTCGGCTAAAATGGCTTGATTGACGGCCGCCTCAATTTCACTCAACTCAGCCGGTTTAACAGAGTCAGGATGGCTAAAATCGAAACGCAAACGGTCGGGCGCGACCAAAGAGCCGGCCTGGGCAACGTGTTGGCCCAATGTTCGGCGCAGTTCGCGATGTAAAATATGGGTAGCCGTATGGTTACGCTTAATATTCCATCGCCGCTTAGCATCAACCACAGCCAGAGCCGCATCGCCAACCTTAAAACTGCCGGTGGTTACGATACCTTGATGGGCGATGATACCGTTAACGGGCCGGATAATGTCCGATATATCAACCTCCCAGGCCGTTGAGCCGTTTGTATTGGCAGCCGTAATTTTACCGGTGTCACTCACCTGACCACCTGATTCCACATAAAACGGCGTGGTATTCAATATAATCTCTATTTTTTGTCCTTCTTCGGCCTGTTCAACCGGTTCACCATCACGCAAAACAGCTACTACGGTCGCTGGGGTGGGTGTTTCATCATAAGGATTATAGATCACGCCACCGTCAGAAAGGTTTTTACTACTTTTAAGCGAGTCGAGCAAATCGGCATAAACTTGCAGTGTATCGACAGCAATTTCGCCAATTTTGCTGCCACCGGAAATTTTGGCGTGCTCCTCGAATGCTTTTTGGTACCCTTTTTCATCAAGAGTAAAGCCATATTCTTCATCGGCAATGACGCGGGTAAGATCCTTTGGGAAGCCGTAGGTGGCGTACAACTTAAAGACTTCATCGCCGGGAATCTGCTTTTTACCGGCTTCTTTAAGCTTGCTAACCAAATCGCCAATGAGGTCTAACCCATTAATAAAGGTTTTCAAAAAGCGTTCTTCCTCTTGGGTAATGACGTTCAGAATAAACTGACGGCGAGCCTTGAGTTCAATATAGTGATCGCCCATCTCCTCGATAACTTTTTCGGCAACTTTAGCCAGGAAAGGACCATCAAAACCGGCCAATCGACCATATCGGGCAGCGCGGCGCAGAATAAGGCGCAGCACCGAGGCACGGCCTTCGTTTCCGGGCATCACCCCATCCCCAATCATAAAGGTGATAGCCCGGCCATGGTCGGCAATAACCCGATAGGCAATTAAGTGCTCTTGCATTTGAGCATCGGTATGCCCTAAAAGGGTTTGCACATGATTGATAATGGGGGTAAAGAGATCGGTTTCGTAATTGGCCTGCTTATCTTGCACTACGGAGATAATACGCTCTAGCCCCATGCCGGTATCGACACCGGGTTTGGGCAACGGAATACGGCTGCCGTCCTCGCGTTGGTTAAATTGCATAAAGACCAGGTTCCAAATTTCAAGCCAGCGCTCACAGCCGTTATCGATCAGAACCGAACAGTTGGGATCGCCGCAGGTACAGGCTTCTTCGCCCCAATCATAATGAAGCTCTGAGGTGGGACCACAGGGGCCGACATCGGCCATTTGCCAAAAGTTGGTGGCATCGCCCATCCGGTAAACGCGACGCGGATCGATGCTCATTGTCTCCGTCCACAGATTGTAGGCTTCATCATCACTGGTATGAACCGTATAGAAAAGCCGGTCAGGAGAGATACCATAAACCTCTGTAACACATTCATAGGCAAATCGAATGGCATCGGCTTTGAAATAGTCACCAAAAGAAAAGTTGCCCAACATTTCAAAAAAAGTATGATGGCGCGGCGAAGGACCCACATTTTCCAAATCGTTATGTTTACCGGCAACCCGCATACATTTTTGAGATGTTGTTGCACGGGTGTAGGGTCGCTTTTCCAAGCCCAAAAACGTATCCTTAAACTGCACCATTCCCGCGTTAGTAAAAAGCAGGGTGGGGTCATTATGGGGCACCAGTGATGAACTGGCGACAATAGTGTGTCCGTTTTTCGCAAAGTAATCGAGAAACGCCTGGCGAATTTCAGCGCTCGTCATAGTCATGGCAACTTACCTCATTTAAAGAATCAATTGGTGATTTTAATTCAATTACAGGGGGATGTCAATCTTAAATTCTTCTACATTCAACTGTACTATGTTTCAATAAATAGTTACAATAAAAAGTATCATCATTCACAAGGCAATATGCTATCACTACACGAATACAAAGCACTAAACTGGATGGTCATTTAAGGCAGAATTCTCAATAAGCGTTTCTAAAACGCGCTTGAATGCGATTTTGATAAGATTTAGAAAGATAAGTGCATATTGCTCATATTTAATGTACAATATTAGTAATGTCTCCCATCCAGCAGATAAGCTTTGTAAAACTTACCAACTTACTATTCTACAATCTACTTGGTTTTGAAATGACTTTTTGAATTAGCAGTAGAGGAGTAGATGATGTCAGGTTATCATTCTTTTTCGGGACGACCCATTGAAATTTTGTTGATTGAAGACAATCCTGGCGATGTGCGATTGACCATTGAAGCCTTCAAAGACGCCAAAGTGCGCAATAACCTAATGGTTGCCTCTGACGGTCTGGAAGCAATGGCAATTCTTTATAAAAAAGGTAAATACACGGATGCTCCGCGTCCCGATTTAATTTTACTTGATTTAAATTTACCCCTTAAAGATGGGCGTGAAATTTTAACAGAAATAAAGGCTGATGATACTCTAAAACTTATCCCCGTGGTTGTTTTAACCACATCCAATGCGGACGAAGATATTTTCAGAAGTTACGAACTCAATGCAAACTGTTACATTACGAAGCCGGTTGATTTGGACCAATTTTTGAAAGTAGTAAAATCTATCGAAAGTTTTTGGTTAGAGGTTGTTGTTTTACCCCCATCACGATAACATCTTAATGAAGTATCATTTATCAACGATGTTAGGTATAATAAACGTAACACCTCAGGTGACTGGCACTTTTGCTCAAATAGAGAATATTGCGTGGTATATAACGCACCAATTACTGCGATTAAGTACCGGTCACCTGTCTGCTGAGTAAATACCTAACATCAAAGTGAACGTGTTGCATAACCATCGCTTGAAACAAATTTCGCTTTGTTACTAACTTTCAGTCAAGTTGGTTTACTTAATACCCAAGGTCTGATATAGTTATTTATTAAGAACAGATAAAGTTCAAATCATATCCTTCTGGGCGATTTCAAAAATTGCTCATTTCTAGCCTTAAAGAGAGATGTTTTAGCTCTGGTAGGTTTAGCTTCGCTATTTACTCGTAGGTACCACCATGAATGCTGATCCAATAAAAGTTTTATTGGTTGAAGATGATCCCGGTGATGTTCAGCTTATTCAAATAGCTTTGGCCAGGGGTGATATTGGCCGAATTGAATGCCGCCAAGTCGACTCAATTAGCAAAGCTGCTCAAATACTAGGACAGGAAGCATTTGATCTTCTTCTACTCGATTTATCCCTCGCCGATGTTTGGGGATTAGATACAATAATTCAAGTGAACTCGCAAGTTCCTAACATTCCTGTAGTAGTATTAACCGGCAATGATGACGAAAATATAGCCCTTGAGGCTGTAAAATTGGGTGCCCAAGATTACCTGGTGAAAGGCCAAGTCAGCGACGCCATGATCGTGAGGACTATCCGCCACGCTATTGAGCGTCATCATCTGCTTAAAGATCTGGAAAAGCAAATTACAGCGTTGCTACATAGCGAAGTTCGCTTTCACAAAATGATAGAACACAATGCTGATGCGATCATAATTATCGATCAAGATAATACAATACGGTTTGTTAATCCCGCTGCTGAAAAGCTATTTAAAAGCCCAGCCGAGCATCTTATGGAAAAGCAGTTTACGTATCCGATAATAGTGGGTGAAGACACCGAAATTAGCTTACCTGATGCCAAAACAGATAGCGCTGTGTTTGCTGAAATGCGGGTTGTAGAAATGTTGTGGGAAGACGAACCGGCTTATTTGGCTTCACTGCGTGATATTACCCAACGTAAAGAGGCGGAAAAATCTCTGCGCGAATATACGCAAGCGTTACAGGCTCGTAACGAAGAGTTAGATGCATTTGCGCATTCAGCTGCTCATGATTTACGGAATCCACTAACCCTAATCGTTGGTTTTGCCAAGATGTTAGAAGAAGACTATCACTCGCTTTCAGCCGGGGAGATCCAAAAGACGATGAGAACCATCGCGCTCACCGGCCAGAAAATGAGCCATATTGTTGATGGACTGCTCGTATTGGCCGGACTGCGTAACCAAAATGTTGAACTAGAGCCACTTGACATGACATCCATTATTCAAGACGTTCGACAGCAATTACGGCCTTTGATTGAGACGTATCAACCAAAATTTGTAATGCCCTCCCAATGGCCTGTGGCTATTGGCTATCGCCCTTGGATTGAGCAGGTATGGGCAAATTATCTCAGCAACGCCATAAAATACGGCGGGGCTTCTCCCACAGTTGAATTAGGCGCTAATATCCAATCAAACAGGTTGGCTTGTTTTTGGGTTTCTGATAACGGGCCGGGCCTAAACCCTGAAGAACAAACATGTTTGTTTAAGCCATTTACACGTTTAGAAAGTTCAAAAAATGAAGGTTACGGGTTAGGGTTATCGATTGTCAAACGTATTATAGAACGCTTGGGGGGAGAGGTGGGAGTAAAAAGCCCTGGCGTTTCGGGGCAAGGTAGCCAATTTTTTTTCACATTATCCATCCACGATTAATTTATGATTTCTATTATCGACGACATAACAATACATATTATGAAAAGTGAACAGTTAAGAATTTTAGCAGTTGAAGACAATCCGGGAGATTATACACTCCTCGAATTGACGCTAAAGCGGGCTAACTGTCTCGCACTAAATTTAGTCCGGGTAGAGACCTTAAAAGAGGCTCTACACCATCTTCATCGCCAGCAAGTTGATGTTATCTTACTCGATCTATCACTGCCTGATGTATGGGGTATTGATGCCGTAAAGAAACTCAACAGTTATGCTTCAGATATACCCATTATTGTGTTAACGGGTAACGAGGATGAAAATCTAGCTATCGAAGCTATCCAGGCTGGGGCGCAAGATTATCTCATCAAAGGCGAGTTTAACAGCAGTTTAACCATGCGCTCGATACGCTACGCCGTCGCTCGAAAGCGAGCCTTATTAAAAAACAAACATCAAGTTACGCACCAACAAGATAGGGAACTTAGCTTTCAAAATGTGATTGAACAACCATCCGACGGTATCATTATTATCGACAATAAGGGCATTATACAATTTGTTAATTCGGCTGCTGCAGAAATATATGGACAATCAACACATGAAATTATAGGAACCAAGTTTGACTATCCATTAAATACACAAGAAGCTATAGAGGTTGAGTTTAATCGACCAACAAGCTCGAAACAAACCGTTTCTACAGAAGTACGGATTGTTCAACTTAGAGGGCAAGGGGAGAATGCCTTTTTAGCTTCTCTGCGAGATATCTCCAAATGGAAAAACAAAACACTAAAGTTTCAGTCAAGCAAAGAATCTTTCCATCAATCTACCTAAATGTGGCCATCTTTTTAGCTGTCCGCTTACCATAATCTACTATTTTATAAACTATCCTGTAAGCTTATCCAACAGACCAGTTCTTTCGCCTTCAGATTCCTCTCAACGCCCAACTTCTCTACCTGATTTATATTCTTCTCGACATATCTAAAAAGCTTATTTTTTGAATGTGAAAAAAAGCTAAGTAAAAAGATATAAATATATTGCGAAAATAACTACATGAGTTTTAAAGGGGATGCTCAAATGGATATTACGTCGACAAAGGAGAAGCTACAGTATCAATCTAATATTTTAGAAAACGCCGCTGACGCTATTATTGCCACCGATTTAAACTTCATTATTACGAGTTGGAATAAAACCGCTGAAAAACTTTATGGCTGGTCTTGTGATGAAGTCATCGGCAAAGATATAGATAACATTGTAGCCACCGTATATCCACGTTGTAACCGACAAACCGTTATGGCTCAAATATCAAAGAATGGCAATTGGAACGGCTATGTTGTTCAAAAGCAGCGCGATGGAACTGATTTATCTATTGCTTCTGCCTTATCTTTTATAAAAATCCCTAATAATGATGTCCCTGTTGGTATTGTAGCCATTAATCGCGACAGCCGGGACCTAATTACTTACGATGGTGAGCAGTCTATAAAAGAAAGCTTAAATAGTCGTCTTCGCGTTCAAGCGTCGGATATAGAACGATTAAAGGAAGAACTAAAGGATCTCTCTTATTCTGTTTCGCACGACTTACGTGCGCCACTGAGAGCCATTAGCGGCTTTGCTCAAATTATTACGCGCCGTTACTGGGACGATCTTAATGAAGAAACGCAACATTTCTTAAATAATATTGTTGAAGCCAGCGACCATATGGATCACCTCATCAACGATTTGTTAGCATACTCCCGGCTTGGGCACCGCACTATCCGCTACCAATTGGTCGATCTCAAAGAGCTAATCAACCAAGTTCTTTTTATTTTGTCGGATCAGATTAAGGAAACCCAAGCCCGGATCGATTTCCCGATCCCGATGCCAATTATTCAAACCGACCCAACCCTCCTGCATCAGATCTTCGCAAACTTGATAGAAAATGCCATTATTTATCGTCAACCAACTCTTCCACCTCATATTTCTATTTCGCATCACACAGAAGCAGGCCACATTGTAATAGGAATAGCTGATAATGGGTTAGGAATACCTACTCGCTATCATTCCAAGGTTTTTAACATTTTTCAGCGTCTTCACCAGCACGACAATTATGAAGGGAACGGTATTGGCCTCAGCCTTGTAAAAAAATCTGTGAAATTACTGCACGGCACTATCAGCATTGAATCAAACGAGAAGCAAGGAACGACGTTTCGGATTATACTTCCTTTGTAAGCCGTCAAATAGCGAAGTTAAAATGATATATATATGAGTTACGCAGTTGGAAAAAATCAGACCCTAAAGGTTTTATAAGTCGACTTTAGGACAAAATACAAGCGCGATTGCGTCAAAATTTTGCTTAATAGATGACTTCGGAAACCTTTAGGGTCTCGAACTGCGTAAGTTCTA
>JAGRBZ010000019.1 GCA_020433805.1 Anaerolineae bacterium | reverse complement strand
AGGCAACAACCCAACAGGGAAGAAGGGTGAGGAATGTTGTGTTTAACTCAAGAGCGCGACCATAACGGGCAATGGTAGACAACATTTCGCGGAGGGTTGGTTCTAAGCGAACAGGATCGAAAGTATGACCGAGCAGTGTACCTCGCCAAATCAGGCGATCAAAATGGGCGACGATGTCAAAGTCGAAGTTCATCGCCATTTGGGTTATTTCTTTAAAGTAGGCGGTGTAGACCTCATCCGGCTGTCGATTGGCGAAACAAACCGCTTCGTGAATATTCTTGTCGTTGAGCCAATGGAGCGAACCAATGACAACATCAAAGGGATATTCTGCCAGCAGATCGAGCACTTTCTCGGAAAACATGTGGGGGTTGCCGAGTTCGACACCGGCGTGAATGGTGAGGCCAAGCGGCTCGAATTCATCGCGGCAGCGGTCAATGGCATCAAAGTAGCCCTCGACGTTAGGAAATCCGTAAATTTGGGAGGCGGGGTGCCATTCGGCGTGTTCGGTTAGAGCAATTTCGGTCAGGCCCAAATCAAGCGCCCGGCGGCACATCATCTCCGGCGTGTGGTCGCCGTCGGGACTAAAGGTCGAATGCATGTGGTAGTCGGTTGTTAGGGTTGAATAGGTCATCAGTATGTCCAATCTGGGAGTAAATAGTAATGGGTAATTAGAGATTAAGTAATTTTCATAACTAACTTATGAGTTTGAGACCAGGATGAATAGACAGGATTTACAGGATTTCCAAGATTAAAATAAGTAAAAATCATATTAATCCTGTTAATTCTGTCTAAACTAATGTAACAACTTAGAGTTGAAAACTACTTAAATAGCCAACCAGGTACTTATCTATTTCTTCTATATAAGGAGATACATATAAAGAACCGTCAGCAGAATTGATCCGCCTAATGTTGCGCCGACCAAGGTTTGGCTGGCAGTATGGCGCTGGAGACGGACTCTGGCCCAGGCGATGATCGGCACACTCAGCGCAAACCAAATCGACAGGCTACCGATGGCCAGCCAGGCCATCACCGCCATTCCGGCGGCTGAGGCGCTGTGAAAGCTAATTTTCCAGCGTAAGGTAATCGCCAAAAAGATAACGGTTTGCAGACACATCGCCGCCGCGAGCGCTACCAACAAACGCGGAGCGGTGCCGAAATGCAAAATTCCCCAGGCGATAAATGCTGCGGCCACCGTGACCAAAAGCGGGCGTGTTCGTTGCTCGCGGACTTTGAGGTGAATATCGGTGATGTGGCCTTGTTTGAGCAACCAGACCACATACAGTAGCGGCAAGACCACCACAAATAAAATGTAAACACCCATCCAGTACCAGGTTGACCAGGAAGCCGGTAAACTCAGCACACCGAGAGCAATACACGTCGTTGTCGTTAACGGCGGGCTGCCCACTTGTGAAATCCAAAATGCAAGTCGCTCATCCCAAGGGGCAACTGCCATTGCTGAGTCTTCGAGCAAGCCCTCGCCAATCTGCTCCATAAATAAAAACCTTTCCGATACCTTATACTCCAGACCGTCTCAATTTCCAATAGTTTAGTCGTTTCGATTAAAGGCTAAGTTAACCGATAGTTAAGCATTATTTAAGGACATATTAAGTGTCCTTAACGTTGTTTGCGGGTTTACAACGGTCACCTTTACAATTTAAGAAGGCTTTACATTTTTTTTATAAAACTTTAAAGCGCCCTTAATGAGTACTTGTATTGACCATGTTAGTTTAATTGATAGCTTTTTGTAAGGGGGGAGCCACAGTGAAGAAGAAAATCAAAAAAATAAAAACTGCTCAACGAAATTTTATTAACACCACGCACGACTTTATCTTCAAAAATATTCATGGCAATCGACTTATTTATAATCAGTGTTGGGAAGATCCACGTATCGATCGGCAACTGTTACAACTCGATCAGGGTAGTAAAATGGTCATGATTACCAGCGCCGGCTGCAACGCGCTTGATTATCTACTCGATGGACCCAATGAGATTAATTGTGTCGATGTCAATCCACGGCAAAATGCGCTTCTCCAGCTTAAGCTGGCTTTTATACGGCACGGCGATTTTGAGAACTTGTTTCGTATGTTTGGCACGGGAGCGCACGATATGCATCAGAAACTTTACCAAGTGGTGAGAGAAGCATTGCCTGACTATGCGCAAAATTTTTGGGACGAAAAAATTTATTACTTTGACCAGAGTAAAAAACCCAAAAAATCGTTCTACTACCACGGCACTTCGGGTGATATCGCCTGGCTGCTTAGCCAATGTTTGCTGCAAACAAAAAAGAAACTGCGCTGTCTCTTTCTTGATCTTATTAATGCCGATAATTTGGATGAGCAAAAAGAGATATATCGCAAAATGGAGCCGACGCTATGGAACAATATCAACCGCTGGTTGGTAAAACATCCACTGCTGCTGGCTATGCTTGGCGTACCAAGGCCACAGATTAAGCTTATCGAAAAAAAACACCCCGATGGCGTTGTCGGTTATGTACGCGATAATTTAAAGCGCGTCTTCACCGAGGTCGAGATGAGCGACAACTATTTCTGGCGTGTATACCTAACTGGTTCCTACAGCCAAAGCTGCTGTCCTAATTATCTCAAGCCGGAAAATCTTGAAACTCTGCAAACCTATAGCGAAAAAATAAAGACACATAACAATACATTTGCGGGCTTTCTAAAGGCCAATCCGGCCAAGTACTCTCACTTTATCTTGCTGGATCATCAGGATTGGCTAGCCTGGTATGATCCCAAAGGGCTACGAGAAGAGTGGCGTTTAATTTTGGATAATAGTCAACCTGGGACTAAAATTTTAATGCGCTCTGCCAGCCCCGATATCAACTTTATTCCGCCTTCTATCCAATCTTCACTTCGCTTTTATCCTGAACTCACCGATCCATTACACGAAGTAGACCGTGTAGGCACGTACGGAAGTTTACATCTAGCCGAGGTTGTCTAATGCAACTTGATGCCACAATACCGCCCGTAGACCAATCGCTGCTTATGGAGCGATATTATCGTTATCATTCCAAGATTTATGATGCGACTCGCTGGAGTTTTTTGTTCGGACGCCGTCAGATAATCCAAATTTTGGCCGATCACTATACGCCGCGTCATATTTTGGAAGTTGGCTGTGGAACCGGCAAAAATCTCATCCAACTGGGCGAAACTTTTCCCCAAGCCAAGATTATCGGCCTCGACATTTCTGAGTCGATGTTGGGTGTGGCGCGCAAAAACCTGGTCTCGATGACCGAGCGCATTTCGCTTCTTTGCACGTCCTATGATCAAACTTTGAAATTAGCCCAACAATTCGATCTTATTCTCTTTTCGTATTCTTTGACGATGATGAATCCCGGCTGGGAGCAGGCGCTTGAGCAGGCAAATCGCGATTTAACCCCGGGCGGTCATATTGCTGTTGTAGACTTTCACAACTCAAAATTCCCGGCCTTTAAGAAATGGATGGGCGTTAATCACGTCCGTATGGACGGTCACATTCACGCCAAACTGACTTCGCTTTACGAACCGCGCATTGTTGAAACTCCCAATGCATACGGCGCTTTATGGCAATATCTTCTTTTTGTTGGGCAGAAAAAGTAAAAGCGCTTTCCGAATTTAACGGCTAAAATAAGAAGAGGGGCGATGGCCATAACGAATAAGTTAAAAATAATAGTTACTCTATCAGTGTTGCTGTTTATCCCATTGTTTGCTTACATTTACTTATTTGCCCAGCAGACTCGTCGATACAAAAAACTTGAGCAGGCTCAGAAAGAAATGCTCACAGCTTATGGTGATAACTTGAAGTTGAAAACGTATCGCTCTGAAGATCTACCCGATTTCAAAGAACGGGTGGCATCCATCACCACCTTTCTGCCGGAAAGCACATTTTTAGAGTTGCGTGACATCATCGTAGAAAAGATAAAGACTGAGCGTTCTTATTTGCCGGGTCATAAAAAAGGCGGAACGGTCTCCTATGAAGCACTTCACCATAATGCGCCAAAGATTATTGCCTTTTATCATTCTCCCCAGTTAAGAGCACTTTTATCACACATAGTAGGTGAACAGGTTGTACCGACGCCCATCCATGATCAAAGTTCCTGTTCGTTGCTTTACTACGACAAACCCGGCGATCACATCGGCTGGCATTACGACCATAATTTTTACAACGGTCGACATTTTACGGTATTGATTCCTATCGTAAATGAACATTTAGCCACAAAAGCCTTGTCATCGACGAAACTTTTTGTCAAAAAGAACGGAGCTGAGGAGATGATTCCTACACCCCCCAACACGTTGGTAGTATTTGAAGGGGCTAAAACGCTTCATAAAGTAACTCCGCTGGGTCCTGATGAACAGAGAATTTTACTGAGCATGACCTTTTCGACCACGCCAAGGGCCTCGCTTCATAAAGAGGTTGCGCGTCGATGTAAAGACACAGCATTCTTTGGTGTTCGTGCTCTGTGGAGTTAGTCTGTTTGACTTTGGGTGGCAATAAAAAGCGCGAAAATTGCAAAAGTACAATTTTCGCGCTTCTTTTATCACATATGTGAAAAATTATTTACTTTTTAACGACCATCGCGCCGAGCCTACGCCCGCCTAAAAGATGCATGTGCAGATGGAAAACCTCTTGCCCGCCGTGTTTTCGACAGTTGACGATAAGCCGGTAGCCATCCTCAGCAATGCCCTCATCGCGCGCAATTTTAGCCGCAACGGTAAAAAGATGACCCAGCACGAGTTCATCTTCTTCGGTAACATCGTCTACCGTGGGGATAAGCTTATTCGGTACAATTAAAATATGCACCGGGGCTTGAGGGCTAATATCGCGAAAGGCTGTCACCTTATCATCTTGATAGACAATATCAGATGGAATTTCTTTGCGAATAATCTTGCTAAAAATTGTTTCTTCGGCCATATTCCCCCTCTTTCTGCGATAACCATTAATTATATCCACAAAAAATCAAGCTCACGATTATGAGCTTGATTTTTAATTTGGACAATGTAAAATTGGTTACTTATTTCGAGCGCCGTAAATCGGGCAGGTCGCGCTCTAACTCTTGATGCATCTCTTGAAGATGGCCGTGCGTATAGGGCAACAAAGCCATATACCGCGCTCTTTTGACGGCTAAAGCCACTTGGCGCTGGTATTTAGCGCTCGCACCCGTTTTTCGACGAGGCCGAATACTGCCATCCGACTCTAAAAAATATCGCAAGGCTCTTAAATTTTTCCAGTCGATATCTTTTATTTTTATCGGTGGCTGCCGACGGCGCCGCCGTTGAAAACGGTCGTTTTGTCTTGAGGATGACCGAGAATAAGATCGACCTCTCGATTGATTAGACGAGTCAGATCTACCACCACCTGACGAATAACTTCCACCTCGATTTTGTCTTGAAGATGAAGATGTTTCAGAATCGCCGGCCATTGCTATCCTCTTGACTTAAGTGATATCCTTCAATGTGAGTCCTTCATCACGAAGGTATGTTGATAAACCTTTTTTATCGATGGTGCGCAAAGCTCGTGTAGAAACTTTGAGACGAATCGAACGGCCTAATTCCGGCACGTAAATTTTACGCTTCTGTAAGTTTGGCAACCAGCGTCGCCGAGTTTTCTTCTGAGAAAACGGAACATTGTTTCCGGTTAGAGGTCCCTTACCGGATATCTGACATTTACGAGACATACAAAACTCCCTACTATAAATTATTACCGTCAATGATTGCAATCAAGTAATTTACCATAAAACGTTATTATCGGCAAATAATGAATAAAATGGGGCTTTAATTTTATTCATGTAGGTATGCAATTTTCCCTTTAATACAAAATCTGTTCAACGAGGTCATTTAGCGTGTAAAAGATCACGTTGAACAGATTTAATTAAAAATAGTCAAACAGGTATGAAAAAAAGTGCTTAAATTTAGCCGAGTGGCTCTTTACTAATGTAAAAAAGGCAAGAGTCAGCACCGGCAGCTTTACATTCAACTTCTTCAACCCTAAAATCTTTACCGCCGCTCACCCAGCGTAAGCCTTCCTGCAAAATACCAACTGCTCCATAGCACACTGGACGATCCGCTTTATGCTCCCAACACATAGGACATACATGAATGAGATAGTCAAAATGATCTTCGTGCTCTACGACTTCAGAGCGCTGGTCACTAAACTTATTAAAGGACTCAGCCATAGCCTTTAGACCGACTTTCAATTTTGTCCCCATTGGCAAAACCTTAAAGGCTAAGTCGGCGGCTCCGGCTGTAGCACCAAATTTCGATAATCCTTCTGCAAAAGAGGCTCTGCCAGAGCGAAGGGCTAAACCTCGTCCACCACGCGGCCCGTACATCTCAATAATACCTTGCGATAGGCCGGTAAAATCAGCAAAATCAAATTCCCGGCTAAGATTGGCCGGGGGATAATTATTGATGAGGTGCGATAGGCCTGCTAGGTTTAGCAACGCATTGAGACCATTTTTTCCCATCACCTCTTCCAAAGCCTGGATATAAATCCGTCCCATCAGATTTGGATAATTGAGTCCGCTTCGTTCGCTCATAAGTTTATTATACCTTCTCTCAATGAATTGTAGGGGTAGGTACTTAAGTTAAATATTACCTGAGGTTTTGCATGTCTGCAAATATAAGTCCTGATTACTTTACTTAACGTCCTTGCCCATGATACCCCTTGCTGTCATAATCGTCAAGCTACATAACGCAATGTCTTTAAGGAAACAAACTTTTTGTCGAAAATACAGGATTTCCCCTAATAATAGACGCTACTAAAAGCAATCGAACGATAATAATCGTTTTAGATCGATTCGACCTATTACAGCACAACACGCAACACGGTCCAAAAAATTTAACATGATTATCTTAGACGCAATTGGCACAACAAGCAAGTACTCATATACACATAAATACGGTTATAAACTGCTTACTCGCCAAATGTAATGCCTTGCGCTAGCGGCAATTCAGAAGACCAATTAATAGTATTGGTCTGTCGACGCATGTAAGCCCGCCATGCATCAGAACCGGATTGACGCCCTCCGCCCGTCTGTTTTTCACCGCCAAAAGCGCCACCAATTTCCGCGCCGGAGGTACCAATGTTGACATTGGCGATACCACAATCGGAGCCTAATGACGACAGAAACCGCTCGGCCTGACGCAAGCTATCGGTAAAGATGGCACTCGATAATCCCTGTGGGACACCGTTATGAAGTGCAACCGCCTCATCCAGCGCCTCATATTCCAATAGATATAAAATCGGGGCAAATGTCTCTTCTTTTACAATCTCACTTTGGTTCGGCATCTTGATAATTGCCGGTTCCACAAAATTAGGCCCTTTCTCCGGTCGAGGGCTGCCGCCGGTAAGCAGTTCGCCCCCTTCTTCTTTGGCCCGCTCAATTGCATTGACCATCTTCCCCACAGACTCCCGATTGATCAGCGGCCCTAGCAGCACCCCGTCTTCTAAAGGATTGCCCATTGGAATTTGCCCATACGCCTTAACCAAGCGTTCAGCCAACTGTGGAGCGATGCTCTTGTGAACAATTAATCGACGGGTCGAGGTACAGCGCTGGCCGGCCGTGCCGACTGCCCCGAAAAGAATAGCCCGGGTTGCCAATTCCAAATCGGCATCTTCAGTGACGATGATGCCGTTGTTGCCTCCCAACTCCAACAACGACTTACCCAGTCGTCCGGCCACAGTTTGGGCCACCTTACGCCCGGTGGGAATCGAGCCGGTAAACGCGACCAGCGGCAGCCGCTCATCTTCGCTCATGAGCTGACCAATCTCACCTGCGCCAATCACCAGATTGAAAATGCCGGTCAGTCCGTGGTCGGCCATAACCTGGTTGCAAAGATGTTGAACAGCGACGGCGGTTAACGGAGCCAACTCGCTGGGCTTCCAGATCATCACATCACCGCAAACGCCGGCAATCATCGCGTTCCACGACCAAACGGCTACGGGGAAGTTAAAGGCCGTAATAATTCCAATCGGCCCCAGCGGGTGCCACTGCTCATACATACGATGGTTTGGTCGCTCGCTGGCCATCGTTAGGCCGTAAAGCTGGCGGGACAATCCCAACGAGAAATCGCAAATATCGATAGCTTCTTGAACCTCGCCGAGTCCCTCAACACGAATTTTGCCAACCTCCAGCGAAACCAACTCACCCAGCGGCTCTTTGTACTCACGCAGAACGCTCCCTAAATCTCGAATGAGATCACCTCGCTTCGGTGCGGGCAGTGTGCGCCAGCGTTGAAAAGCTTGCTGAGCCTGTTCAACCACTTGATTATAGGCAGACGGGGTCGCTTGCTGGACAGCCGCTATCGGCTCGTTGGTTGTAGGGTTGTACGAGGTTAAAACGGCTCCGCCAGTGTCGATCCAATTATCCGGGCCGGTACAGGCCCCTTCGTTTACTTCCTTTATAGTCAGTTTATCGAGTAATGACTTCACACTATCCTCCAAAATAATCGTTGAAAAGAAATTATGTTGCATCAAGGCCATCATGTCAAGATAATTTTTTATCTGACTGGAGTTTATGCTACAGTATTATTCTCCGCACCCATTTTATTAACAACTAACTCAAAGGCACTGGGTCCATGCGATGGAGAAAGCGTTTTAACCACGAACCACACAAATTAGCACGAATAATAAAATTGGTGAAAATTCGTGTAATGCGTGGTTGATTTTATCCCTTCGTACTCGATCCCATCTTACGGCCCGAGTGCCAACTCAAAATTCACGTTCTATTCATATTCCAAAGAAGGAGTTTTTGATGCAATTGAAAGACAGCACACTATTGCGAACCAAAGCGTATATCAACGGTGAGTGGGTCGATGGTTCAAACGGAGCCACATTTCCCGTTGTTAATCCGGCTACAGGGGAAGTTATCGCCAACGTAGCTCACGTAGGGGTCGATGAAACACGTCAGGCCATCGAGCTAGCCCAAAAGGCATTCAAACAATGGCGTAAGCAAACGGCCAAAGCACGGGCCAAAATTATGCGTACCTGGGCCGACTTGATGATGGAAAACCAGCACGATCTGGCTACTATCATGACCACCGAACAGGGCAAACCCTTAACTGAAGCGATGGGTGAAATTGCCTATGCTGCCTCGTTTATCGAGTGGTTTGGTGAAGAAGCCAAGCGCGTTTACGGCGATACCATCCCCGGCCACCAGCCCGACAAACGGATTGTTGTACTCAAGGAGCCGATTGGCGTTTGCGCCGGCATCACCCCCTGGAATTTCCCTTCGGCGATGATCACCCGTAAAGGCGCACCGGCTATTGCCGCCGGCTGCACGATGATCTTCAAGCCGGCTGAGCAAACACCACTGTCTGCGCTGGCTTTATGCGAACTGGCCGAACGGGCGGGGCTGCCGCCGGGCGTTTTCAACGTGCTCACCTGCCCGGCCGAAAGCGCTGCTGATGTTGGTAAAGAGTTAACCACCAACCCGATCATACGCAAGGTTGGTTTTACCGGCTCGACGGAAGTAGGCAAAACCTTAATGGCTCAAAGCGCGAGTACCGTTAAAAAAGTATCGCTGGAGTTAGGCGGCAATGCTCCATTTATAGTCTTTGACGATGCCGATCTCGATGAAGCCGTGGCAGGCGCTATCGCCTCCAAGTATCGTAATGCCGGGCAAACTTGTGTGTGTGCCAACCGCATTTACGTACAGGACGGCGTATATGAAGAATTTTCCGACAGGCTGGTCGAGGCTACCAAAAAGCTCCAGGTCGGCAACGGCATAAATGAAGGCGTCACCATTGGCCCATTGATTGACGAACCGGCTGTGGAAAAAGTCGAGCGGCTGGTAGCCGATGCTATCGAAAAAGGCGCATCGCTGGTTTTGGGTGGCCGGCGTCACGCACTGGGTGGCACCTTTTACGAACCAACCGTACTAACCAATACCGCTGCGGGTATGGCCATAAAAGAGGAAGAGATCTTTGGACCGGTTTCCAGCCTCTATCGCTTCCAGACCGATGAGCAGGCTATCGAAATGGCCAACAACACGCAGTACGGGCTGGCGGCCTACTTCTACAGCCGCGACATTAGTCGAGTCTGGCGGGTGGCCGAGGGTTTAGAGTATGGGATGATTGGCATCAACACCGGTATGATCTCGACCGAAGTTGCACCATTTGGCGGTGTAAAAGAGTCCGGTATCGGACGTGAAGGATCGAAATACGGCATCGACGATTGGGTTGAAATCAAGTATTTATGTTTGGGGGGCATCGAGTAACGAGGGGCAGTTATCCGCTTTCAGCCTGAAGGATAGACGCAGTAGATCGAAGTTTGAGGGGTGAGGCATCCTCAGATGCCGAACTCAGCCGCATCTGAGGATGCCGACTCCTCGAAAATTGGATCTACTGAGTCTGTTATAAGTGGAGGCTTTAGCTGTTTCAATCCGGCTAAAGCTTCCACGTCACACAGAGCCGTCCAAAATGTTAAATTATGGTTGTAAGTAAACTGCAGACATGATATACTCCTAATATAAGGAGTACTCGACTTGATTTTCCTGATTACCAACCACGACACCTTACTTGATACTTTTACGGATGCACTCTCAACGCCGGTTGCGGTAACCTCTTTTAGCACTATTACCGAAGCCCAGGCTTACTGGAGCGCATCTTCAGAATGTTTTACCTCCCAAGACATCATCATAATAGACGCAACTGAGACTCCTGAGTACGTTGCTGACATCTACAATACCTATCAACAACAGCGTTCACAGTCTATTCCTCTAATTGCAATCATTAGCCACCCCGCCCATCGGGAGACGGTTCTTAAAGCCGGAGCAGATGATTATCTTCTTTGGCCACTTATCCGCGAGGAAGTGCAGAGTCGGCTTTCGAGCTATCTCAATTATGCCGTCCATGGCTTTGATCACTTACTAAAAATCATTGCTCAATTAGGGAGCGGAGGATCGCCTTACTCCTTAAATAAAAGCATGCGGGGGCTAGCCAAAGCGTTCGATGCCAATTCAGCCTGGCTCCTTTTGCCAAAAGCGACAAACCGCGCCGAATTTGAAATTGTAAGCCATTTCAACTTGCCGCCTTTATTCAAAGAGGATCACACCCTTGCAATAAAAGAGGTTCAAAAATATGGGGGCACGTTTGATCAGACCCTCGCCTTTCCCCAAGTAGTTCAGTCCATGACACTCATGGATGCCGACGCAGAAATGTCGACCGGGTTGTGTCACCATTTAATTGTACCGCTCAAGAGCGAAAACGAATTGATGGGCATACTGACGTTGGCCTATACCGATCCACCCGTTATTTCAGAAATAGAGAAAAAGAATCTTGCTATTTTAGGCCGACATATTGGCACGTTGTTTAATATTCTCCACCGACAAGAGGAAACACAAGTGCACGCTATGCAAAATGCGTTGCTGGTACTTATTACGCGCCTAGCTGACGAGCAAAGCGATCTGTACTCCACTCTATCGCTTATGTTGGAACTGGCTACCCCTCTTTTTAATGCGTCAAGAAGTCACATTTGGCTTGTTTCTGATAACAAAAAAGACCTTGATCTGGTGGCTTCACTCAGTAACCGTTTTTCCAATCCGGCCCTTAGTCGTCGGAAGCGGGAGCAAGGTCTTATAGGCTGGGTTGCAGAGCATAAACAGCCCCTACTCATTGATGTGGTGACGGAGGATGATCGCTTCGATTCGGAAGCAGACAATGTGGACAATATCGAATGTTATTCACTGCTAGCCGTGCCGCTGTATCATCGTGACGATACATTGGGTGTCTTAGCCCTTTATAATGACGATCAAATTGCTTTCAATGAGCAAGATCTTATTTTGTTAGAAGGGGTTGCTGCTTTATTGGCCTCCATTGTCGCCAACCGGCAGTTGTTACAGGAACTTCGCGATTATGCAGCCCAACAGCGCGCTCTGTATGAGATGAGCCAACAAATAGCTGTAGGTTTAGATTTAGAGAGTACGCTCAATCGCACCCTGTATTGGAGCAGCCGTTTGGTTGAAACGGAAGTGAGCTTGCTGTGGATGAGCGAACCAACACCCCCCCGTAAGGCCGAAGCGCAACCGTTGCGTTTGGTAGCAACTTTAGGTTTCAAGCAGCAGGATAATCCCATGTATCACAATTTAGAGAAAAGCCTGGCAGCGCAAGTTATACAGCAAGGTCAACCCATCATCATAAACGATCCTTTAGAGCTAAACGATTTTGACAGCGAAATTTATCGGGCTTGGGATATTAATCTTCGAAACATTATTTCGCTGCCGATCAATTATCATGGTGACATCATTGGTGCTATTTCTCTCATCAATAAAGTTGGCGGCCCATTTAACGAGGCCGATTCAACCCTGCTCAGTACCGCTGTAGAAATTATCGCAGTAGCTGTAGGAAATGCTCAGCTCCACCAACAAACCATCGATCTTATGGAAGATCGCACGCGACTGCATACGCAGATGACCCAAACCGAGCGTCTGGTTACAGTGGGCCGTTTAACGGCCAGTATTTCGCACGAAATCAATAATCCCATGCAAACTATTCAGGGAGCGCTAACGCTGGCATTAGAAGAACTCAATGACCCGGAGGAATTATCCAATTATATTCAGATGAGCCTTAATGAAACAAAGCGCGTTGTTCAACTGGTCAGCCGGATGCGACAAATTTATCGACCTCAAACCGAAAAGCCGCGCAGTCTGGACATCAACGTTTTGCTTCAGGATGCCGTGGTCATCGGCCAGCGTGAGTTAAAGCGAAAAAAAGTAAGTTTAGAGCTTGAGCTTGCGAACAACTTACCAACAACAATAGCCATAGGCCATCAACTGCGTTTGGTATTTGTCAACCTTATTCTCAACCTGAGTGATGCTATCAGCAAATCAGGGAAGGGCGTATTGCGCCTGCGCTCAAGAGTATTACCGGACATAATCCGAATAGAGTTTTGCACCGATACCGACTCGGTTGACATCGCCAATTGGGTTAGTGTTTTGCAACTTGAGCCAAAACAAAAGATGGCCGAGGTTAGCTTTGGGGCATCGATGAGCTACGATATCGTAGCAGCCCACAACGGCTCTATCTATTTTCGCCAGCGTGACCAGGAAGTCATCTGGTTTATAGAAATACCGCTTACATCATCAAACAATCACCTCAACTGAACTCCACGGAGGCTACCATGAGTCAACCCCGTATCCTTATTGTTGATGATAATGATACTGTCCGCTATGTTTTAACCAACACCCTAAAGCATCAGGGGTATGTTATTGATAGTGCATCTGATGGCTCTGAAGCGCTAAAAAAGCTGGTACAAACCTCTTACGACCTTATGTTGTTGGACCTACATATGGGTTCAGTTGACGGTCTCGAAGTTTTATACCAAATACGAGAGAAAGATCCGCTCTTATCCGTTATAATTCTAACCGCTTACAGTTCTGTGGAAAGTGCGGTTGACGCTCTCCGATTGGGAGCATTCGACTATCTATTTAAACCGGCCGCACCGGATGCTATTCGGCAGCGCGTACAAGAGGGAATACAGCATCGGCAGCAACTCTTACACCAAAAAAATTTATTAACCCAAATAGACCTGCTGCGCCAAACTCTGAATGCATTTGAGCCGTCTCAAGATCCATCGCACCTACCGAAACCCGATGCTCGTTTTTTTCAATCTGGGCCGCTGACCATTGACTATCACCATCGGCAGGTAACACTCGATGACACACTTTTAGATTTAACGACCGCAGAGTTTGATATTTTAGTTTGCCTGGTTAAAGCCACCCCTGAACCCGTTTCACCACAGGATTTAGTAAAATGCGCTTTGGGCTATGATGTTGAAACGACGGAAGCCCGCGACATCACTAAGTGGCACATCCACCATCTACGTCGCAAAATTGAAATAGATAAAACACCTCGCTATATAAAAACCATACGCCACAAAGGATATATGTGGAGCGGTCAATAATCCTTCGTTTAATTTTTCCAACGCCAATTTAAGTTTGCCAACTTTTGCCAACTTTGCCTAACCGCGCTAGAGAAGATTTCCTGTTATACTGGAATCAAGATCAGTTGAGCAAAACTTGGGTCAAAAATGCACAAAAAGCGAATTTTGATTGTTGACGATGAAGAGACAATCTTAACGATCCTCAAAAACAGCTTACTAAAAGTGTCTCCCCATTATGAAGTGGTAACCGTATCGGACGGATTTTCTGCCCTAGATCAACTGTTAGAAGATGCGTTTGATCTGGTTATTACGGATTACAATATGGGGCCAATGGATGGCCTAGAACTGATGGAAGCGGTTCGCTATGCGCAACCTGATGCAGAGCTGATTTTGATGACCGCTTACGGCACCCACGCTTTAGAAGCGGAGGTAAAGCGCTTACCTATTTATGGGTATCTAGCCAAGCCTTTAGAAATTAATACCTTTCGCCAAATTGTAAAAGAGGCTCTGGGAGAGGTAGAGCAGGCCAGAATCGTCATTCTATCCGGTGAAAAACACCAACAAATTAGCCTTCTTTTAGAAAAACTGAGCCGAGAAGTTGGTGCACGCTGTATATTTCTCTCAGATGCTGGTGGACAACTGATTGTTCAAACGGGTGACCGGGGAAGTTTACCGGTTGAAAATATTGCCTCGCTTCTGGGTGGCGGCATGGCAACCCTGCTTGAAACAGGCCGTGCGCTCGACGGCGATACCGATGCTATTAACTTAGCCTATCACGAAGGTAAAAATGAGTATCTCTATGGTGTCAACATCGGTTATCAATTTTTGCTCACACTTATCATCAATCGAGGCCCCTACAGCAGTCGACTTGGCTCCGTTTGGTACCACGCCCAACAAGCGGCAGTTATGTTACGCCATCAGTTGGCCGAAGCCGAGCACGTAAGTCCGCACGATGTATTTGAACAGTCGCTTGGACAGGCATTCGACACAGAACTCGACAAACTTTTTTTCGAACCCGATCTTTAACAGTTGAGGATGTACACGTTGGCTAATAACCGCTCGGCTCAGAGCTGAGATAAGCACGTTCACGCCGGCACGTTATTTTCCGAAATACCCGCTTCCGAATTACGTAATCCTAGCCCACCTTGTGTGAAACAATGGTGATTGTTTCACGGCATTATTTTTATCCCATTAGGAGAACTATATGAAATTCCAACAATCCAACGGCGGACATTACAGTCTACGAAGTGGTATGACCATTTACCCTTCGCAGGACAAACTGATTAGCGAAACGCTAACCGATTTAAAACAAAAATTACCAGCCCACTTAATTGTTCTGGTGGACGTCACCGGTCAAGTTGTATCGGCTCAAGGCGATAAAAACAATATCGATCTGGTGTCTTTAGGATCGCTCATCGCTGGTGATCTGGCTGCCAGCCAAGAAATAGCACGATTGACCGGCCAGTATCAGGACAACCAACTCGTTCTACGAGAAGGCCAAAATTTCCACACCTTTATCATCGAAGCCGGTATACACTTGGCGTTATTGGTGCAGGTAGCCGATAGCGTACCGCTAGGCTGGGGCAGAATGCTCACCGTAAAAGCAGCGCATCGACTCGCTGAAATCGCCGAACAACAACCCGAAGAAGTAGAAAAAAGCAAAACGGCTCAAGAAACAGAAGCAATGTTGGGAGAAGAAGCTTTGTCAGACCTGTTCACCGATGCCCTAGACGATCTTTGGATGGAGTAAGGTATGTTCATAAACTGGCAGCTTCGCGAACTAAATCTAAAGGTTGTCTATTATGGCCCGGCACTAAGTGGGAAGACAACCAACCTGGAACAGATTCACCAACACACCAATCCTAAGCAGCGCGGTGAACTGGTGTCTTTGAAAACACGAGAAGATCGTACGCTTTATTTTGACTTCTTACAGTTGGAGCTAGGTAAAATCAGCGGCTTAACACCAAAAATCCATCTCTACACCGTTCCCGGACAATCCTATTATGAAGCCAGCCGCAAATTGGTTTTACGGGGAGCCGATGGCGTTGTTTTTGTAGCCGACTCTAACAAAAATCGCGTTCATGACAATGTGGAGTCCTGGGAAAATATGAAGGCTCACCTGATTTCGCTCAATATTCCATCAGACCTACCCCTGATTGTCCAACTCAATAAACGTGATCTTCCCAACGCCATCGATGTGACAGAATTAAGCCAAACACTGGGTGTTAACGGCCACCCTGTTTTTGAGGCGGTTGCTGTTCAAGGGAAGGGAGTTTTTAATACCCTAAAGGCTATTATCAACGGAGTCGTTCGGCGTGTACAGCGCGAAATGGCCTAAAGCCATCATTCTTACTTGCTAATAAACCACTTATTAAAAGGAAAACTACATGTTTAATACAGCGCCAACAACCGGATCAACGGAAATTGCCCGGTTGCTTGCAGAAATGAATGAAAAAGGGGGATTTCCGATTTCCGTTTTAACCGATCGGCAGGGCTTTCCCATTGCTTCTGCAGCAAACCCTGACCAAGACCCCGATACACAATCGGCCGTGGTTGCCTTAGTTCAAAAAACGGCTTCACAAGTGAGCAATCAACTGGGCATGGCCCAAACCGATGAAATATCGCTTTATGATGCCAAAGGACGACGGCTTGTGTGCCGTCCCTTCAATGCAAACAAACATGAGATGATTTTAGCCGTTATCATCCCTACCAAAGAACAAAGTTATCGACGTTTAACTAACCAAGCGGTTAGTGCTATTCGACGGCAGTGGAAACTTTAAGGCAGGTCAACCTTATGGCATTGCAAGGCAACTTAAAAGATATGACGGTAGCTGATTTGATTCAGCATAACTGCATCGATCATAAAACAGCCCGGCTAACAATTGATCACAACGGGCAACAAGCCACGCTTTTTTTCAAGAATGGCAATGTACCTCACGCTACGTTAGGTAACCTGACGGGTGAGGAAGTTGTTTTCCACATATTGAACTGGCAAGAGGGCCAATTTACCCTGGAAATGGGGCTTGAGACGCCGGGCGAAACGATATCGCGCAGTTGGTCCGGGTTGCTGCTAGAGGGCGCACGCCGCTTAGATGAAGCCGGTGCCGCCACAAACGGAACACAAGCCCCTGCCAACTCTATTCAATTTGAAGAGCCTTTACAAAACAAACTCTCTCAAATTTTTGCAAACGTATCAGACATTGAAGGTATCGCGATTATTAGCGTTGATGGAGAAGTACTCGCCGCCAAGTTACAGCAATCAACCTTAGATGAGGATGACATAGGCGCAATTGGGGCCGCCATTTTAGGTTTGAGCAAGCGTAGTGTCGATCAACTGAAACGCGGCAACTTCAAACAAGCTCTACTTCAAGGCTTAGAAGGCAACGTTATTATCACCAATGTTACCGAAGATGTTCTTTTTGTGGGTCTAACGCCCGAGCAGGTCAATATGGGCTTTGTTTTTGCTGAAGCCAGAGAAATTACGAATGAAGTTCGTCAAGCTCTGCAATCAAATTAGTTAATATTTTTTATTTAGGAGATCATTTATGACAACAAAAAAGAGAAGTGAAAGATTAGCCGATGCGTTAGTTGAACTCTTACGAGAGTCTTCTGACATCGACGGGGCGGCAGTGGTTGGAGTTGACGGGTTGGTTTACTCAGCCAATGTCCCCCAGAAAGCCCTTGATGAAGAGATGGTAGGTGCTACTTCGGCAGCAATTTTAGGTTTGAGCAAGCGCAGTGTTGGTCAACTGAAACGCGGCGGCTTCAAACAAGCTCTCATTCAAGGTGACGATGGAAATATTATTGTAACCAGTCTTAATGATGAAACCCTGCTCATCGGTTTAACGCCCAACAACGTCAACCTGGGCATGGCTTTTGCTGAAACCCGTAACATGATAGATACCCTTAGCAGCATTTTATAACTCAATTCAAAGAAACTTAAGGAGAAAATCAAAATGGAAGACCGCAAAAGCTGGGAAATTAGAGATGAGGCCATTCTAAGCGATCTAGTAGCACTGATGGGCTTAACCGATGAAGAAAAGCAGGCCCTTGCCGCCAGCAAAAGCCATGCCGAGGAGATTGCTCCGCAATTGATCAATGCTTTCTATGAGCGCCTTCTGTCTCATGATAATACTGCTGAATACTTCAACGGCAATGGTACCGTCGAACATCTTCGGGGAACGCTCGAAAACTGGTTTATCCAGCTCTTTTCAGGCGATTACGGCACGGAGTATGTTAATAGCCGTCTGACCATCGGCAAAACCCACGTTCGCATCGGGCTGCCGGTTCGATACCCGCTGGCGATGATGGATGTTCTGGTTCAATATGGCGAAAAAATTGCCAATATGAACGGCAATGCTGAGGTTACGGCAAATGCTTTCCGCAAGCTAGCCGCACTAGATATTGCCATCTTCAACCAGGCTTATGAAAATGAGCAGCTCGATCATCTGTCTGAAGTGGTCGGTAACGAGCGCCTCGCTCGCCGGCTCCTTACCAAATAAGGTAGCTCTTTGGGAACTCAGGGAGTTGACAAGCTTGTAAAACGAAACACGTAAAACGCAATTCCTTCTTAGGCATCACGTTTTACGTTTTATGAGGTCCAAACCCCCGAAATTCTGTTGAACTGAAAACCAAATCAAAAGCATCGCTTCATAAATAGAGCAATCTAGAAGCGATGCTTTTTTTTATTAAGAGGTTGTACTATATCGATAAATTTTTTACAATAGAAGGTGAGAGATGATGGAGGATTGCCCCGCGCTATTCCTGTTGGTCTATGGCCACATTCACGCGGGTTTATTCTACAAGTGGGCCAATCCTTAATGGACGAATTAAAAACAAAAGAACAGCTTTTATCGGAATTGGCACAAGCCCGGCAGCGTATTGCCGAATTAGAAGATTTGGAAGCCGAGCGTTTGCAGGTTCTCCATATTTTGCATCTCCAAAACCGGGCCATGGAATCGACCGGTAACGGCATTGTTATTGTCGATGCCAACCAATCGCATCACCCCGTCATCTACTGTAATCCTGCATTTAGCCATATCACCGGCTATTCCATTGTCGATGTTATGGATGAAAATTGCCGATTCTTACAAGGCCCCGATACCGACCCCGCCGCTGTAGCTCAAATTCGTCAGGCCATCCGGCAGCAAACCGACTGCCAGGTAATTATAAAAAATTACCGTAAAGATGGTACTCCTTTCTGGAATGAGCTAACTATTTCGCCTGTTCGTGATCGACAGGGAAACGTCACCCATTTTGTTGGCATCCAAAATGACATCACCCATCGCAAACAAACAGAAGAACAGCTACGCGCCAACGAAGAACGGTTTCGGCAGGTTATTTATTCTATCAGCGACCATATCTACTTTACAGAAATTTCAAAGGATGGCACCTACACCAACCTCTATCTTTCACCCCATGTACAAACGCTAACGGGTTATCCGGTGGAAGAATTAGAAGCCGACTGGAACTTATGGGCTTCTCAAATTATTCACCCCGATGATAGAGCGCGGGCCGCAGAGCAAGCAAAACGGCTGACGGTAGGGATCGACAGCGAAATTGAGTATCGCATCACGCGCTCTGACGGGCAAATCATTTGGGTACGTGACAGCGGACGCGTGACCCAAGAAGGGGAGTCTACCCTTGTTTATGGCGTGGTCAGCGACATCACCGAACGCAAACGAGCCGAAAAAATGCAGCGCCAAACGCAAAAGATGGAGGCGATTGGCAAACTGGCCGGTGGTGTAGCTCACGATTTCAATAATCTACTGACGGTTATCTACGGTCAATGCGAGTTATTGCTCGGTGAGGAGTATACGCAGCAGAACGTAATTCGGGAAGAAATTGAAGAAATCAAGGTTGCCAGCGAAAAGGCAATGTTATTAACCCAGCAGCTCTTAACGTTTAGCCGTCAGCGTTCAAACCAATCACAAGTATTAAACCTGAACCACATTATCAACCAGTTTAAGAAAATGTTGCAGCGGTTGGTAGGGGAGGATATTGACTTTGTCGATAACCTGGCTCCGGATTTAAGTTCTATCAAAGCCGATCCGGGCCACATCGAACAAGTACTTATGAATTTGGTGATTAATGCGCGGGACGCCATGCCTAAAGGCGGCGCGCTAACCATTGCCACGGCTAATATTCAGTCTACCAACGGGGCAACAAATCACGAACCGAGAAAATCGGAGTCTTACGTGCAGCTTACGGTGTCGGATACCGGCATCGGCATTGATAAAGAAACGAAAGCACGCATGTTCGAGCCGTTCTATACCACCAAAGCCGTCGGCAAAGGGACGGGTTTGGGGCTATCAACCGTTTATGGTATCGTTCAGCAAAACGACGGGCAGATTAAAGTATTGAGCCAACCAGGGCAAGGCACAACGTTCGAGATAGTGTTACCGGCCGTCGACGAACCGGCCCCTATCTTGACAACGAACCCCACCAATCCCTCAAATCTGATGGGGAACGAAACTATTCTCCTCGTAGAAGACGAAGCCAATGTGAGAGCCATTACCCGAAAATTTTTGCGCAAACGTGGCTATAACGTTATCGAGGCCATCAATGTCCATGATGCGCTTGAAATTTCTCGTCAGGCTAAATGCATCGACTTGCTCATTACCGATATGATCATGCCCGATATGAACGGCTATGAACTGGTTAAACAATTGAGTCACTGGCAACCTGATCTTAAAGTCCTTTATATTTCCGGCTACCCGGATGATGTACTGGATCAGCACGACATCCTGACCGAGGGTATCCCACTGCTGGAAAAACCTTTTTCCTCAGAAATATTAGCCCGTAAAGTTCGAGATGTGCTCGATTAATCCTCGGCGGGAACCAGCCAGATTTTTTCCGGCGGCAGATACAGCTTTACCGTTTGACCAACGGGATAGAGGTGAATGCTAGACGCATCGGCCACAACCTCCAGAACCAGCGGCGGATGGCCATTACCGGCCTGAACCGAGACCTTAAAGCGGGCGTGTGTCCCCAGATAAGTACTGCTCTCCACGCGACCGTGCGCCACATTGATCTCGCTCCCGTTACGCCCAATCGCCACATTCTCCGGACGAATAGTCACCACCACAGCCCCATCAGATAACGCAGCTGAGTAGCATTGCAGTTGCCCCAAACCTGTCTCAATTACAGACCCGCGTTTGTACCCCGGAATAAAGTTAATTCCGCCAAAAAATCGCGCTACACGCTCGTTGAGAGGACGTTCGTAGAAAGCTTGCGGCGGGCCATATTGATGAAGTTGTCCTTCAAAAAGCAAAGCGATTTGATCAGCCAGTACCACCGCCTCTTCCTGGTCATGGGTAACAAAGATGGTCGTCAACTTAAACTGCTGTTGAACATCATGGATTAACTCGCGCATCTCGCCCCGCAGGTGGGCATCGAGATTCGACAACGGTTCATCGAGCAGCAGCACGCGCGGCTCAACGATCAAAGCCCGCGCTAACGCCACCCGCTGCTGCTGTCCGCCGGAGAGCTGGTGAGGCCGGCGGTCGTCAAGGCCGGGCAGGCGCACCAAGTCCAGCATCTCGCTTACCCGGCGCTGAATCGTATGTCGATCCAGCCCGCGCATTTTGAGACCAAAGCCCACGTTTTGGCTCACCGACATATGGGGAAAGAGCAGATGGTTTTGAAACGCCATCACCACTTCCCGTTTTTCAGTTGGCACGCCCACTATCGAGTCACCATCGAACAGAATATTGCCCTCGCTAGGCGTAATGAGACCGGCGATCATCTTTAAAGCCGTTGTTTTTCCGCAGCCGGAAGGCCCAAGCAGCGCCGTAATGCGTCCGGACGGCATCGTCAGGCTCAAAGCATGCACCGCCGGACTATCGCTGCCGGGATAGATTTTGGTTAGTTTTTGCAGATCGACTTGGGTCATAACCGACCAATGCCTCCAATGGCCGCATTTCTGCCCGTTAAATAGCGCGAGGTCAAAATGAGGAAAAGTACGGCCGGGCCAATAAAGACGATGCTCAACGCGGCAGTGATCGCATTGTCGCCGCTGTTGGCAAAGGAGAAAAGCAGCAGCGGCAGCGTAATCACCTGCCCGCCGCCAATAAGCAAGGTCAGCAGATATTCGCTCCATGAGATGATAAAGGCAAACAAGCCGCCTACGATAATGCCTGGAAAAATTGCCGGTAGGGTAACATACCAAAATACCTGCCAGGGTCTGGCTCCTAATGTACGAGCCTGCTCCTCGTATTGCGGGTTGTAATTGGCGAACACACTCGCCATCACCAGCACCATATAGGGTGTAACCGGAATGAGATGCACCAGCACCACGCCCGGCAAGCTGTTTGCCAGCCCGTACCGGATAAACACAATATGGATACCCATCGCCACAGCCAGCGGCGGCACAATGGTAGGCGCTAGAATCAAAAATCGGACCAACGCTTTGCCCCGAAATTCATGCAGCCCCAACGCTCGCCCAGCGGGAATGCCGATGGCGATGGAAAGCAGCGTGGTCGCCGACGCGATGACAAAGCTGTAGCCCAGCGCTTGCAGCGCCTGCGTATTATCGCCAAACACATAGCGCCACGCACGCAGGCTCCACTCCGTCGGCGCGACCGCCGGAAAATACCAGCGATGGCTAAACGACCAGATCAGCAGCGGCAAAAACGGCAGCAAAAGCCCGACCACAATTGCCCCCACAGCCAGCCAGCGTCCTACGCTGTTGCCCCACCTCGGCTTTATAGATATGGATTGCGACGGCGCTACTTTTTGCATCGCTCAATCCTGCATATTAAGTGGCTTCAAATTTTCCCAACCAGATATCTTGTTAGACGTATTGTCACAGGGATTTCTCCGCTGCGCTGCGAAATGACATGAAACGCATCTATTTTCCGAACTGAGTTTCCTAATCTCCAATCTCTAATCTCCCAATCTCCTAATCTCCAGTCTCCAATATCCCAATCTCCAGTCTCCAATATCCTAATCTCCCAATCTCCTACTCAACCGCACATACACCCCAATCAACACCGTCACCAACACACTAATCACCACACTAACCGCCATCGCTTCGGGTCGAAAGTTCAAATCAACATCGGTATAATAGCGATAGGCCAGCACCGGCAAGGCCGACGGGTACCGCTGGCCCAGCAGCAACGGCACTTCAAAAGCGCCGAAGGTGAACGCAAACACCAAAATCGAGGCCGACAGAATGCCGGGCATAATCAGCGGCAGCAGTACGTAGCGAAAACGCTGCCAGCGGTTAGCGCCCAACGTTTGCGCCGCCTGCTCATAATCCTCACCCACCGACTGCATCACCGCCAGCACGATGATCCCAATAAAGCAGGTCGATTTCCAGACGTATTCCAAGATAATGCCGATGGCGTAGCGGTCGAAAACCAGCGCGGGGAAATCGCCGGGATTGTCGATGAGTTGGCCCAGATAAGCCAGTCGCGCCAGAAAACCGCTTTGGGAAAAGAGAAAGAGAATGCCGACCGCGCCGACCAGATGGGGAATGGGCAGGTTGAGTTGAAAAACAAACGTGGCCCAGCGTCGACCGCGAAACGGCTGGCGCAGCACCAGCGCCGCTCCGACCGCCAGCACCGTCGCCCCGCCGGTTGAGACAAAACTAATCCACAACGACAGCAGCAGCGAGCGATAAAACTCACCACGGCTAAGCAAGCTGCGATAGGCATCGAGCGATAACTCCGTTTGGCCAATAAAGGGCAGGTAGCCCAGGCTTTGCATCACCGCCAGTCCCAATCCGCCTAAGAAGAGAAAGATGATAACGGACAGGGCCGGACCAAGCATTAAAATCAGTTGAAAGCGCTCGCGCCAGCGATGCGACTGTGGTTTTGGTTTGTTGGCCGGAAGTTTGGCAACCTGAATATCTTGACCAAAAAGCAAACGGGTCTCCTTGGAAGTGGTGTTTTACGCGAACAGAAGTCACGAAATTATAGACAGGATGAAATTATAGACAGGATGAACAAGATTATAAAGATTTTTACGGCTTTAGGATCATTTGTACTGACCGCCGGATCATTCGTACCAACCACCGAACCACCCGTACCGTTGCCGAGTCATCCGTACCGACTGCCGAACCGTCTGTACCGCCGCCGAACGACTCCTACCAACCGCCGAATCGTCTGTACCGCCGCCGAGTCATTCGTACCGACCGCCGAACCGTCCGTACCGCCGCCGAACGACTCCTACCAACCGCCGAACGACTCCTACCATCCCCGAACGATTCCTACCGCCGCCAAATCATTCCTACCGTCAAAAAACGACTCCTACCACTTGAAAAGTCGTTCCTACCACAAAAAAATGACCCCTACCACTCGAAAAATGACTCCTACCGTTGAAACACGATGCCAAAATGAGGAGCGCGTTTCCATTTGAGAGCTAATTTGGATCGCTGAATACGTTGGAGGTTCTGAAACCGCTGATTTTTCAACTGAAAGTCCGTTGAGCAAACCGCGGAGTGAGCCGCAAGCGTCAGATGCGAACGGGTTGGCCCAAGCCGCTCCGCATCTGAGGCCTGTCCTGAGCATAGCCGAAGGGATGGTTCCGCTCCTCGCTATTAAATCTATTTTCAGAGGAGCGCAACCTACTGCTTCAAAACGTTCTCCTCCCAGCCTTTCTCCATCGGAATACGCCAGGTGGCCGGAAGTTCCGGCAGCCGATTTTCATCGAGGATTTCGTTGGGGAGGGTGGCTACGCCCACCGGCAAAGCATCGAACTGAGCCTGCCATTCTTCAGGCAAACGCGCAACTTCGATAGCGGCGAAATCGCCCCAATTTTCGACATCGGCCTTGCTGAACTGGGCCTCAGGTGATAATAAGAAGTTGGCGAGAACCATTGCGGCGGCCTTATGGGGCGAGTTGACCGGTATCGCGACGTAGTGGGTATTGGCCAGTGTGCCCGAGTCGAACACGAAGGTGCGGGTTGTTTCGGGGAAGCGACCGGCGGACACCATACTGGATGCTTCTGCCGGGTTGAAGGCCATGTCGAAATAGACTTCGCCATTGGCAAATAGGTTTTGCTGGCGGGCGTGGCTTTCGGGGTAGGTCTGCCCCTCGCGCCAGAGGAACGGCTCGATTTCATTGAGGATGTCCCAGCAGGCCGGGAACTGTTCTTCAAAACGCTGCGCATCAAACTCTAGCGTAAATTGTTCGTGGCCGCCGGTGGCCTGATAGCAGAAGTGGGTGATAAAAGCCGTGCCGGTAAAATCGGGTGGGGCAGGGTAGGTGAACTTGCCGGGGTTGGCCTTGACCCACTCGACGAGGCTGTCGATGGTGGTCGGTGGTTCGGCCAGTTTGGCGGTGTCGTAGGCAATGACCATCCGGGCTTTGCCCCACGGCGATTCGTAGTAATCGACGGGAAAGCCGAGGTCGGTGTTGACGCTGGGGTCATCCCAATTGACATAGGTGCTGTTGGGCAAGAACTGCGAGAACGGCCCGTAGAGCAAATCGGCCTGGCGCAAGGTGTGGAAATTCTCGCCGTTGATCCAGATCATATCGACCGAGCCGTCGGCATCGACACCGGCTTCAACTTCACCCAGCACTTTATTGACCGCCTCCACAGTATCGACCAACGGCACCTGGTTGAGCGTAATATCATACTCCGCTTTGAGGGTGTCGGCCACGAAACCGTTGATCCAGTTGTTGATGTTGTCCTGACCACCCCACATATACCAGTTGACGGTTTGACCACGCGCTTCGGCTATGATATCGGCCCATTGTTGGTCCTCGTAGTCGGGCGGCGGTTCTGCACCTTCGGGGGCCATTTCCTCGACGGTAATGGCTGCGCTTTCCGTTTCGGTTCGATTTTCAGCGGGGGTAGAGGCAGTTGAGGCACATTGCATTAAAAAGGGTAAAAGTAGGGTTAAACCAATAAGCAAACGACCATGCATCTTCACGTTAGATAGCATCACAAAATCTCCTCGTCCTGGATGTAAGCGGTCAGCCGGTAGCCGGTAGCTGGTAGTAGATAGCCGGTAGCCGGTAGCAGATAGCTGCATACCGCTATCTACTAACCGCTTACCGCTTACCGCTAACGGCTATCTGCTAACCGCTATCTGCTAATACCTGACCGCTTATCAAGTTACACTCAAATTGTTACAAAAAAATAACCAACCATCTTCACTATTTTACAAAAGCCTGGTTAATTGGCTGTGAGCCAGATTACAAAACGATTAGCGTCACGGTCTTTTCGTTATTGTTTAGAATATGACTTACGTAGTTCGAGACCCTAAAGGTTTCCGAACTCATCTATCAAGCAAAATTTAGAGGTTATCACGCTTACATTTTGTCATGAAGTCGACTTATAAAACCTTTAGGGTCTGTTTTTTTCAACTGCATAACTCGTATAGAACACAGATTAGCAGGATTACCGGATCAAAAAACACAGGAAAAATCCGTTTCATCCTGCGCATCCGTGTTCTTAAAGCCGACGACTATAAAATCAAGGATACTAAACCAAAGCGCAAAATAGCACACAACTTTGTAGATGACAAACATTTTAAGAGGGAGCAGAAAAACGTAGCGAGGGGGATCAATCGCAGAGTAACATGTCGCAAGGTTACAAGGTCGCAAAAAATATCCGTGTGATGTGCAACCTTGTACTCCTGTGACCTTTTATACCTCATCAAACCAAACTTGAGCCAGACCGGTCTGCTCTAAGGTTGCCTCATCGGCCAGCAGTTGATCCGGCGTGCCGGCGAATGCGGCCCGACCGCCATCCATAACAACGACATAGGTGGACCAGCGGCGCACAACATTTAAGTCGTGGGTGGCCAGCACGATGGTTTTGCCGCGCCGGCGCAGTTGGTGGAAGATGTCGAAAATGCGCCGCCGCCCCCAGGGATCGAGGTTGGCCATAAGTTCGTCGCTGATGAGCAGGTCGGGATCCATAGCCAGCACGCCGGCCAGAGCGACACGGGCTTTTTCGCCGCCGCTGAGGGCGTGGGTAGGGCGCTCGAGCATATCGACAACCCCGCACAGTTCGGCAGCCATATGCACCTGGCGGCGCACTTCGGTTTCGCTTAAGCCGAGATTGTAGGGGCCAAAACTGATGTCTTGGGCCACGCTGGCGCTAAAAAGCTGGTCATCGGCATTTTGAAAGACAATGCCGATGTGCTGTCGCAGTGATTTAAGCGATGGACGATCGTACTTTAAAGGGTGTCCGGCAAAGCGAACCTGGCCTGAATTAGGCTGGTATAGACCGTTACAGTGTAGAAAAAGCGTTGACTTACCCGCGCCATTGCGGCCAATTAAAGCGATATTCTCGCCCTCAGGAAAAGCAACAGACAACCCTTCCAGGGCGTAATGGTCTTGGCCGGGATAGCGATAGTAGACATCATCAAATTCAAGGAGTGCGCTCATAACACCAGCCGGAGTGCGAGCAAACTGAGAATCGCCACGGCACTAACCGCCAAGAGAGGGCGGCTGGTGTAATAGGTGGTCGGCAGTACACGCAAATCGCCACCGGTATAGCCTCGGGCATCGAGCGCGGTTTGAAGGCGCTGGCTGCGGCGGTAAGTGTCGATGAAGAGTTGGCTGCCTAACAAACCGGCACTCGCCATACCGCGCCGGTAAGAGCTGTAGCCCAAACGGCTTTCTTGAGCGGCAACCATCCGGTTTAGGCTGTCGAGCAGTACAAAGATAAAGCGATACATCACCGTCATCAGGTCGATGAGGATAGGCGATAAGCGCAGTCGGCGCATCAGTTCGACCAGATCGACCAGGGGCGTAGTCAGCGCCAGAAAGTTCATCGCCGAGGCGGCACCCAGAGCACGCAGAACGAGATTAACGGCGTTGTAGAGTGCCGCCGGGGTTGAAGAGAGCCACAAAGGGCCGATCTGTAGCAGCCAGGCTTCGGGGTTGGTTGGAGCGATGGTGCTCACGCTCAAGGCAACAGCCACCGTGGCCAGGAGGAGAAAGAAAAGTTCGGCCAGCAGCACCCGGCCAAAGACAAGTGGGGGCAATCCGGCCTGCCATACGGCCAGCCCCCACATCCAAACAACCGCCAGCAGACTAACCAGCGGCCGGTTGAGGAGCAGGCACAAGAGTAGAACCGTAACTGCCAATCCGGCTTTTTGGGCCGGATCGACGGCTCGAATTTTGTTGCTATAAGCGTAGCAATCGATGATATGCAAGGGAGTCCTCTAAATGTAATGTTGAAGCGGCAAAGGGAGATTAGAGATTGGAGATTAGAGATTGGGAGATTGGTCTAAAAAATCTCCTTATCTCCTAATTTCCAATCATCCATCCATCCATCCATCCATCTATCCATCTATCTATCTATCTATCCAACCAACTACCCAACTATCCAACTATCTAACCATCACTGTTTATCCGGCGACCGCTGCGCCGTTTTTCGACCGCGTAGATAGCCAAACAGATAGCCGATCAGGATGCCGCCGACGGTCGCTTGCAGAGCAAAGAGCATGCTTTCGGTTTCGCCGCCGGGCGGTGCCCAGAAGTTGGTTATCCATTCCGAGTTATAATCAGGCGCGATGGTCGCAATGGCTTCCGATCCTGCGCCATCGGAGCCACCAAATTCGCTATCGGGTACGAGAAAAAGGGGAATGGTCATTAATAGGACAATGGCGATAATCCCCAGAACAATTACTCCGGTGCCGAGGCGTTTCGGTTGAGCGTGAACTTGCGATGCCATATTATACCTCCTGTAACCCTAAGGCTCGCATCTCGGTGGTGGCCGAGGTTTGCAAGGCGTTGAAAATAAGCACGGTCAATATCCCTTCGGCCACAGCCAGGGGAATTTGGGTAACGGCAAAGATAGCGGCAAACGTCAGCCACGAGCCAATAAAACCGCTAACCGGGTCGGGGAAGGCCAACGCCAATTGGGTGGTAGTGATAACGTACGTGGCTAAATCGGCCACAAAGGCGGTGGCAAAAACGTTGACGTAGGTGGGAACTTTCCCACGCAAGAGCAGCCAAACACCGTACGCTACCAGCGGCCCGCCGATAGCCATACTCATCGCGTTGGCCCCCAGCGTCGAGATACCGCCGTGGGCGACCAACAACGCTTGAAAGATGAGGGCGATGGTACCCAGAATACCAACTACAAACGGCCCAAACAAGATCGTTCCCAGGCCGGTGCCGGTCGGATGGCTGCTGGAGCCGGTGACGCTGGGGATTTTCAAGGCGCTCAACACAAAAACAAAGCCGCCGGCTAACCCCAGCAGAAGGCGCTGCTCCGGGCGCTCGGTGAGTATCTTTTTAACGCGGAGAAAGCCGACAATCCAAAAAGGAGTGGCTACAACCCACCAAAAAATCGCCCAGCCAAGCGGTAAGAAACCTTCCATGATGTGCATCGTCTGCGGCAGTTCCGCCGGACGCGCCCAGGCAATATTGACGCCCACCAGCAGAGGCAAAGTGAGCAATAAACTCCAGCCTAACCGTTTCTTTGAAACCATACTTGTTCTCCCTCTACGATGAGTAGCTTACAAAACAGCCATAAAAAAACCCGACCTCATTCATTAAGGTCGGGTAGAAAATCCACTGTGTTCAGTGTCTTTTACTTCCACCCCCTTCCACGAGGTTGTGTAAAGCAAACAAAGGTGGGCGACCTGGCTTGGTGGAAGATGGAGGTTGGTTATCAAAGGGGAGAGATGACCGTGATGTATCAATCTCTTTCTCCTCTGCAACGTCCATTCCGACCTTACAGTTGCGGGACAGCGCCGGACTTGCACCGGCTTCGCCGTTACTGCCCGCGCCATCCGGGGCTGCGGGCACCTTCATAAAAAGGGTACATTTTTATTCATCCCATTATATCGACGGCAGGTAAGATAGGCAAAAATAGCGATTACGCCATTTAAGTTTTGGCCGAGACCAAGCAGATAACAGGGCAACATCTCTCAAAAATTGGTTTGGCACGCTTTTCGCGAGTGTGTTATACTCAATTTTCCATTACCTATCACACATCACTAATAACAAACGCATCGCTTGCGTTGGAAGAACATTCGGAGAACATTCAATGAAGAACGAATACCAACCTCTAACCGCTACCCTACTCGACACGCTGGCAACCATCGTTGGTCCCGACAATCTCAGCACCGCCGAAGCCGACCGCAGCCAACGCGCCTTCGATGTCTCTAGCCATACGCCTCGCTTAAGTGATGTCGTGGTTTGGCCCCAAACAGCGGATCAGGTCGCTGCTGTCCTTAAATTTGCCAATGAACAGCAGATTCCCGTCACGGCCTGGGGAGCCGGCACCTCTGTTGAAGGCAACCCGATCCCGCTTTTTGGCGGCATTTTGCTCTCCACGGAAAAGATGAACGCCGTTATCCAGGTTCATGCCGATGATCTTCAGGTAACGGTCGAAGCCGGCAAGAAGTACAAAGAGCTTAACCAGGAGTTGGAACCGCTCGGCCTCTTCTTCCCGCCCGATCCCGGCGGCGATGCCACCATCGGCGGGATGCTCGCCAACAACGCCGCCGGACCAAAGGCAGTCAAATACGGTGCATGCAAAGATAACGTGCTGCGCTGCCAAGTGGCCCTGGCCGACGGGCGGATCATTCAAGTCGGCTCCCGCTCGATTAAGCAGTCATCGGGCTACGATTTGCTGCACCTGTTCGTCGGCAGCGAGGGTACGCTCGGCGTGATAACTGAAGCCACGTTGAAGTTGCTGCCATTACCGAAATACGTCAGCGCGGTCGTGGCCTCGTTCGATGCAGTGGGGGCGGCGGTGCAGGCAGTCGTCAAGATCAAAGGCGGCGGCCTCGACCCGGCGGCCCTGGAATTTATCGATGCTCAGACCATCGCCATGATCAACACGGTGGGCGGGCTTAGTCTAGATCACAATCACACCCTTTTTATGGAATTTCACGCCACCCACGAATCCGCGTTGCACCTCGGCCTGGAAAGAGTAAAACAGATCTGCACGGAACTCGGCGCACGAACCTTCACCGCGACCACCGATCCGGCTGAACGTAAGAAGTTGTGGTACGGTCGCCATCACGCCTATGACTACGCGCAGGAATACTATGTCGATAAAAAACTGTTAACCCTCGATGCTGCTATTCCTATTAGCCATTATCCAGCCATCGTCGAACAAATTGAACAGAGCCTGAGCAAACACAATGTCGCCGGTCATATGCTCGGCCATGCCGGCGACGGCAATATGCACGTTCTATTACCCTACGACGATAGCAATTATGGACGGGCCGTGGCATTTCATAAAGAACTCATTCAACGGGCGCTGGAACTGGGCGGCACGGCTACCGGCGAACATGGCGTCGGCATTGGGAAAGTCGGCTATATGCGCCAGGAACACGGCCCGGCCTTGGACGTTATGCGCAGCATCAAACAAACGCTCGACCCAAACAACATTCTTAATCCGGGCAAAATCTTTCCCGGCGAACGAACTAGTTCCTAAACCGAAAAAAAATCATTCTTGACATCCCTTAAAAGTTAGGATAGACTATTAAACATCATACATCATACGTATGATGTTTACACCCTGGTATAAAAAATTCAAAAAGGTGGTCACCGTATGACCTTTGGTACGCTCAGACGCCCCAACGCCGTGGAAGATATTATCAACACCTTTAAAGAGGCTATTTTGCATGGCGATCTAAAGCCGGGCCAGCGCTTGCCCTCTGAAGCCGAACTGTGCGAGCAATTGGGCGTCGGGCGCGGCTCCATCCGCGAAGCGATGAAAATGCTGCGGGCCTTGGGTGTGGTCAAAATTCAGCAGGGCGATGGCACCTACATTGCCGATAAACCAACGGCCAGCGCCTTGAATCCTCTTGTTTTTGCTCTACTGTTGGAAACCGGCTCCGGCACAGAGTTGCTCGAACTGCGCGCCCTGCTCGAAATTGGCGGTTACCAACTGGCTGCTCACAAAGCAACCACCGAAGATTGGCCTCACATTCTTAAGGCCGAAGAAGCATTTGCCCGTTACGCTCGATTGCCCGAACAAGACCCCGATCAACTGGCCCGTTACGACCTCGATTTCCACCTCTCGATTTTAGACGCAACACACAATTCTCTTATCCAAAAAATCGGACGGACTGTGGAAGACATGTTTTTTGCTTCCATCCGCTCGACTCTGGCTAAATCAAGCAATCTCGAACAACTCATTGCCGAACATCGCGCCATTGTTCAAGCCGTACAAAATGGTCAAACCGATACCATCGCCCATGTCGTTCGCCAACACCTCTCGCACTGGGGCCAAGAGGTGGGTGCGGTATTATAAATCTATAATGAAGCACGATTCAATGAAGAGAAAGGAAGAGGACATGAACCTATCTAAACGGGTGGCACTACTGGTCACCTGCACCGTTGATCAAATGATGCCGGAAGTGGGTGTCTCTACCGTAAAGGTGCTGCGCCGGGCCGGCTATGAGGTCGATTTCCCGATGGAGCAGACCTGTTGCGGCCAGCCTTTTTTCAACAGCGGCTTCCGCGACGAGGCGCGGCATATGGCCAAACGCACGATTGCTGCCTTTGCCAAGTACGATGCCGTTGTTTTGCCCAGCGGTTCCTGCACTACCATGATCCGGCAGGAGTATATTCATCTCTTTGAAGATGATCCGGAGTGGCAGGAGCACGCCCGCCGGCTAGCCGCCAAGACCTTTGAACTCAGCGAATTTCTCATTCATCAAGCCCAATGGGAGCCGACGCAATCGGCGCAAGCGCGGACCGTCACCTACCACGACTCGTGCCATATGAACCGTATGCTCGGCGTGAAACAGGAGCCGCGCCAATGTTTAGAGGCCACCGGCTGCACCATCGACGAGATGGAAGACTCGGAACGCTGCTGCGGTTTCGGCGGGCTGTTCTGCATCCGTATGCCCGAAGTTTCCAACGCAATGACCAATGCCAAGCTAGATCAAGCCCAAGAGACCCAGGCCCCAACTCTGGTCACATCCGATCCCGGCTGCTTGATGCAGATGCGCGGTCTGGTCGACGGCAAACCATTTAAGGTTGAGCATTTAGCCACCGTATTAGAGGAGATGACTCGATGACCGCAACCATGCATGAATTCCGCCACAGTGCCTTTGTAGCGATTGAAGATATTCAGTTGCAAAGTGCCATAGAAGGTGCCACCCACAAGTTTGGCAGCGGGCGCACCGCTGCCCTGGCCGAAGTGCCCGATGTTGAACCGATGCGCGATCATTTCAAGAAAATTCGGTCCGCAACACTCTCCCAGTTGGCTACCCATCTGGAAACCTTTGAAAAGAACGCCACTGCCGCCGGTACGCAGGTCCACTGGGCCGCTACCGGCGACGATGCCTGCCGCATAGTGCTCGATATTGCCCAGCGGCACGGCGTTAAGCTGGTCACCAAAAGCAAGTCGATGGCTACCGAAGAGATTCACCTCAACCAGGTGTTGTCGCAGGCCGGCATCGAGCCGGTCGAGACCGACCTGGGTGAGTGGATCATCCAGTTGGCCGGCGACCCGCCATCACACATCATCGCCCCGGCCATTCACAAAACGCGCCATCAGATAGCGGAGATGTTTACCAAAGAAACCGGTCAGCAAGTGTCAGCCGATGACATTCCCGGTCTCACTGAGTTGGCCCGCCAGACGCTGCGCCAAAAGTTTTTAGCCTCCGGTATGGGCATTTCCGGCGGTAACATTATGGTCGCCGAAACCGGCAGTCTGGTTTTGGTGATGAACGAAGGTAACGGGCGGCTGGTCACCAGTACGCCGCCGGTTCACGTGGCCGTGGTCGGGTTGGAAAAGTTGGCTCCCACCTGGGACGATGCCGCCGTGTGGCTGTCGCTGCTGGCCCGCAGCAGTACCGGCCAGGCGCTGACGATTTACACCAACATCATCACCGGCCCGGCCCGAGCCGACGATGCTGACGGCCCGCAAGAAGTTCACATTGTTATTCTCGATAACGGGCGCAGCAAGCTGATCGGCACCAAATATGAAGAAGTGCTGCAATGTATTCGTTGCGGAGCCTGCCTCAACGCTTGCCCGGTCTATCGTGAAGCGGGTGGTCACGCTTATGGCAATCCTTACAGCGGTCCCATTGGCGCAGTTATCGCCCCGCTGCTGTTTGGCCTGGATAAGTACAGCGGCCTGCCGCACGCCAGTTCGCTGTGCGGGGCCTGCAAAGATGTCTGTCCGGCCCGTATCGATCTGCCGCGTATGCTGCTGGAGCTGCGTGCCGACGAAGTCGAACAGCGCGTTTTGCCCTGGTGGGAAAGTATGACGGAACGGGCCGCCGCTTTTGGTATCGCCAATCCGTCGCTCTTTAAATACGGCACGGCGTTGGTGCGTCAACTGCAAAAACCGATAGCCAAGCAAGGGTCGTTAAATTTACCGTCAAAATTGAATCCCGGTCAGGCGCGTAAGTCGCCGGCGCTGGCAAAACGATCCTTCCACGACATCTGGCAATCGGGCGAACTGGACAACGCAAACGGAGGTGAGCAATGAGCGCGCGCGATCAAATTTTAAGCCAACTGAAACGCAACGAGCAGCCGGCTGAGCATCCGGGGCCGTGGCGCTCGCGGCGCAATTTTGCGGATCTGGCCGAACGGTTCACCGACACCCTCAACGCCGGGAAAGGCGAAGTGTTTCGAGCCGCCAGTTATGAGGAAGCACTGGATCAAATCGACACCATTCTTCACGAACTACAAGCCAAACGGGTCGTCGTCAATGATACCGCTCCGCTCGAGGGGATGGATGTAAAAGAGCGCTGGCCTGACTTCGAGTGGTTTACAGCCGGTAAATCAGAAGGCGACATCAAATCGTTCTGCGCCGATGCCGATGTGGGTTTGAGCGGGGCCGACGCGGCGCTGGCCGAAACGGGATCGGTTATCATCAGCAGTGGGCCGGGCAAAAGCCGGCTGGCAACGCTGCTGCCGCCGGTTCACCTGGCGATTGTTCCAACCTCGATCCTCACTAGCGACATTCTCACCTGGACAGCCGCCCGCCAGGGAAAACCCGGTGCCAATATGGTACTGGTCAGCGGCCCCAGTAAAACCGCCGATATCGAACAAGTTTTGGCGATTGGGGTTCACGGGCCGAAGCGCTTTATTGTGGTTCTGTATGATGATTAAGAGGTAGGGCCGCAGCATACAAAGAAGAACAGGATGCGCAGGATTGGCGGATCAAGGTCGCCGTAATCTACCAATTTGTGCATCCTGTTCTACTAGCGAAAAATCATTTCTACTTCCAAAATAAGGCCTTTCTCCCGCGAAGAAAAACCCTTCCCCATCAGCCTCAGCCTTTGCCTTAGCCTTTGTTCCTTTCACATCCTGGTCAACAAAAAACCGGCTTCGGTATTTGCCATAAAATATCTGAGACAGTACACTTAGCCTCGCTTTGTTCCCCCAAGACAATTAATCGTCTGAGAAACGTCTACACTACGCCGTGATATCCAAAGGAGGATAAGATTTGTTGATCTTCGAAGCGTGTTCAGGGTGTACCGCTTACGAATATGGTACATCCTCTTCTCGCGCAGTATGTATTCTTGATGAGATTCATACCGGCCAAAAGGGATCTGCCACCCCTTGTTGTTGGCCTGGATGGTCCGAGCCGGGTCAGATTGACCACTCACTATTTCCCCTTGACAAATCAATACCAAAGGAGTTTCTGGCATGAAAATTGTTGGCCTTGTTCTTGTTGCCATTGGTTTATTTGCTGTCGTGGCTGAAGTGATGGGCTACTCTTTACTTATCTATTACGGTGATCCCGTAGGCGGATTTTTAGGTATTGCGCTTGCATTCCTAGGCATCTTATTGATTACTATTCCCACTGCCCTGCGAGAGCTTCGCGGCAAAAAAAGTAACCCTTTGGAAGGGTACGTTACTTTTGTTGATACCTATAATGAAAATGTTGGCTACGGTGTTGGTTGGTTTGCCACGCTCCTCGTTGTGGTTGTTTTTGTCAACGTGCTGCTGCGATACGTTTACGGCCAAAGTTTTCTCACGCTGCAAGATGGATCCTGGTATATATTTGGCCTGATTTTCATGATTGGAGCTGCCTACACCCTTAAACACGACCGCCACGTTCGGGTTGACATCTTTTTTGTCAATTACCCACCGAAAGTTCAAGTGTGGGTCAACATGTTGGGGACGATATTCTTTCTGATTCCATTTTGTATCTTAGCCCTGTATGTCTCCTGGGGATTTGTCGGGCAATCGTTCAATCTTCAAGAAACATCACCCGATGCCGGTGGCTTGGCCGCCCGCTATTTAGCCAAAGCCGTAACGCCCATCGGGTTTATCTTACTTTTGCTCCAAGGCGTTTCGCTCATCTTTACGTGCATATTGCAACTGACGGGCCAACGTCCGTTGCCTGAACATCAAAACTAATTGGATGGATGGACGGTTGGTTGGCTATTAGGATCAAACCATCCAACCATCAAACTACCAAACTACCTATCCATCAAACTACCAAACTATCAAAACATTCCACTAACTTTAGGAGGTTGACAAGATACATGCTCGGAACACTCCTCTTTATCGTCGCTTTAGCTGCTTTGCTCATTGGCTATCCGGTTGCGTTTACGCTGGGTGGCGTTTCCACAATCTTCGGTCTCATGACCTTTGGCTTGGATTTTTTCAACTTTCTCCCCTTAAGAATTTGGGGGGTCAATACCAATATCTTACTGATGGCTGTACCGCTGTTTGTCTATATGGGGGTTATGCTGGAAAGTTCCGGCCTGGCCGAAGAACTACTGGAAACTATGGCGCTGCTGTTTGGTCGTCTGCGCGGCGGGTTAGCCCTGTCGGTTGTTATTGTGGGAGCGATGCTGGCCGCATCGACCGGCATCGTCGGTGCGACGGTCGTCACGATGGGCCTCCTTAGCCTGCCGACGATGCTCAGGCGCGGTTACAGCAAGCAACTCTCAACCGGAACAATCGCTTCGGCCGGAACGCTGGGCCAAATTATCCCGCCCAGTATCGTTCTGGTGCTGTTGGGCAGCGTGCTCAATGTCTCCGTCGGCGATATGTTTGTGGGGGCGATGATTCCAGGCTTTGTTTTAGTGGGCCTCTATATTTTGTGGATCTGGTTGTTTGCCACCTTCCGCCCCCAATCCGCACCCCCGATCCCTGCCGAAGAATTAGCCGCATTTAAAGGTAAAGAGATGGTTATTCGGCTACTGCGAGCGTTTGTGGCTCCGGTTGTCTTAATTGTGGCCGTTCTTGGTTCAATCTTTGCCGGTATTGCCTCTCCCACCGAAGCAGCAGCAGTGGGCGCTGTCGGCGCAACAATCTTGACCGTCATTCAAAAAAGATTTAACCTGGAAACCCTCAACAAAGTTATGAAAGAGACCGTTTTTCTGACCTGCATGGTTTTCATTATTCTTGTTGGGGCGACCTGTTTCTCTCTTGCGTTCAGAGGCGAAGGCGGCGATAGATTTTTGCAAAGTTTAATTACGGCCTCCGGCCTTAGTCCGATGGGTTTCTTGGCCGTGTTTATGCTGGTTGTCTTTGTGGCCGGCTTCTTTATCGACTTTATTGAGATCACCTTTATTCTCGTGCCGATTGCTGCCCCCATCTTCGCCTCGATGGGGCTTGACCTGCTATGGGTCGGCATTTTGGTAGCGGTTAATCTGCAAACCTCTTTCCTGACGCCACCCTTTGGTTTCTCACTCTTTTATCTAAAGGGGGTCTCCCCACCTAGCGTTAAAACCACCGATATCTACAAGGGTATTATCCCCTTTGTTGCCATTCAATTGGTGGGGCTGCTGCTGGTCGTTTTATTTCCGGAGTCAGTCACCTGCCTGCCGGAATATCTTTCTCGCGACGTCCCCATTAGCGAACTTCGCTGCTGGAATTAATTCAATCGTAAAAACAAAAAAGGTGACGGTATCTTTTTAGATAACCGTCACCTTTTTATTTTCAGTAGGACAAACTTAAGTTTGTCTTACTTTTTATTTTCTATAGAACAAACTTAAGTTTGCCTTACAGAATACGTTTCCTTCAAAACTACGTGGGCAATTGAACCAGGTTATAGTATGCCTTCTCAGAAATAGTACCCCATTGTGCTGATTCCTCCTGGAAGGCCCGGAAAGACTCATAAACTTTAGCACTCATCGGATCACCATCGGCCACTTCCTGCAGAACTTCCTCAGCAGCAGCACGCAGGCCGACCATAACATCATCCGGGAAGGGTCGCAGATCAACACCTTCTTCATTGACCAATCGCTTCAAAGCCGCATTGTTTTGCCCTTCAAATTGCGACAACATCCAGTTGTTTTGGGCCACCGCCGCATTGCGAACAATCATCTGCAAATCGGGCGAAAGTGACTCCCACGCCTGGCGGTTGATCAACAATTCAAGCACACTGCCCGGCTCGTGCCAGCCCGGGTAGTAATAATACTGTGCTGCTTTATGCAGACCCATAACTTCATCGTGCGCCGGGCCAACCCATTCGGTAGCGTCAATTACGCCCCGCTCCAAACTGGTGTAAATTTCACCACCGGCGATAAGTTCGGCAGAGCCACCGACCTTCACGATGGTTTTACCGCCCAGCCCCGGAATGCGCATCTTCAAGCCCTGCAAATCTTCCAAGGAGTTAATTTCTCGGTTGAACCAGCCGCCCATCTGAATGCCGGTATTCCCCATAGAAATGGGAACCAGATTCAAGTCTGCATAGGTTTCTTCCCACAGCTCCATGCCACCGCCGGCAAAAAGCCAACCGTACATTTGCTGGGCATTCATCCCAAAAGGAACAGAGGTAAAAAACTGCGTGGCAGGCAGTTTCCCCGCCCAATAGTAAGAAGCGCCATGGCCCATTTCAGCAGTCCCACTGTCAACTGCATCAAATGAGTCCAACGCCGGAACCAATTCGCCCCCGCCAAATACTTCAATTTCCAAACGGCCGTCGGAAGCTTCTTTTACTTGTTCGGCCATCAGGCGCACCCCATCCATAAAGATAGGTAAGGTAGGCGGCCAGGTGGTCACAATTTTCCACTTCATCGTTTGATTGGTGTTGACGTTGGGAGCCTCAACTGCCGGTGTTGATTCTTCGGCTTGCGTAGCCTCGCCACCGCCTGTACTTTCTTCAGGAGCTGCCTCTTGCGGCTCAGCAGGCGCGCTGCTGGTTTCCGGTTGGCCAATACTGCAACCGACCAGTAAACCCGTTCCGCCGGCCACCGTGGCCACAGACGCTTTCTTCAGAAAGTCCCTACGATTTAGCTTCTCTGCCAATTTATTCCTCCTTGGGTTATTAAATTAGGTTTTATTTGGTTATAACAATGGGCATGACGATTTTAGCATATCGAAAAACAATTTACAAAACAGGCTGGGGAGTTAGTGAGAGTCACGGCAGTGATTTCGGCTAAAAATTTATACAGAGGTAAGTGCGACTCTTCATTAATCTTTCAATTCTTCTATCAATATCTCATTAAAATTGTTGAATGGCGGGGATCCCAGCATCATAACCTCGCGATTCAACTCTCTTAAACGGCGGGCACTACTAAATACGATACTAAAGCTAGGATGTCGACTCGATAGAGATCGTAGTGGGCCAAGTAATTCTGGTGTAAACAGTTTTGGTTTATCAACAAAATGATCTAAATCATCTAACAATAAGACCTGACGAACACGTGCTCGGTCGAGCCTGCGTAAAACTCGATCACTTTCTATTGGCCGTACTCGCACACGTTCAGCCGTTTGCTCTAATAATGGTTGCCAGAAGCGGCCTACAGATTGCTGAGCAAAGGCTGACCAGACTCTCTCCCAAAAATCGGCAGGCGTGTCATCCAAGCTAAACGCATCACCGGGTACATAACTAAACACCCAATTATCAGGTTGGGGTAACCGGAACTCGTAGATTTCTCGATTGCCAATATCCTTGAGTAACTTCGTTTTCTCGTTATCTTCAGTCGAAACCACGGCTATATTCTGTCCCCCGGCTAAACGAGGAAAAATCTTACGCAAAGCCGCCTGCTCATTCATTGCAAATACTCCGGTAACAAAGCTTTCTTGGCCAAATCGATTAACCCTCTTGGAATCTTTTGCCATGTCTTGCTCAGCCACGTAAGTTGTTCTTGTGTGATGAGTTTTCCAAGTTTGTACTGCTTCCCCACCAGCCATTCTTCAAATACTTTCTCTGCCTCTTGACCTCTTGTGCCTACAATTTTGTTCTCAATAATCCATAAGGCAAAAGGTATTGATCCAATCTTGACTTGTCCACTTTGGCTGGTTTCCAACGTCCCTCTTTTTACCATATCATTAATCTCGGACGAATACCATATCAACTCTTTTTCCGCGCTTTTGAGATTAAATTTTTCGCCTGACAATAATTCCCCTTCTAACTGAGATAAGGTAAAAATGACTAACGCAATTTGGCCCCTAGCATTAAGCGCACTCCAGGTATCTGAAAATTGATCGGTGGCTCGATCAACAAACTGGAAGTGTAATTTGGCAAAATCAAGGCTGCCTCTAGATTTTGCCTCATACACTATCTCTCCAGCAATTTGCAATAAATAGGGATGCCGTCCGCTTAGTTGTTCGATTATCTTGATCTGCTCAGATTCAAAATGCTCTCCTAACCAGCGAACGACATCCGCTGGCGGCAAACTGCCGATGCTGATATTTTGAAGGTAATTCAACAACCGGGAGCCGTACAGATTCTCATAGCGCCCTTCCAGATGCTCATTCATTTCGACAATCGACTCACGGCTGGCTGTAATCAACACCAATCCTCGCTTTTTCTGGGCAATCGAGCGCAAGGTTGCCTGAAAGTTCGTATCAAATTCGGGCAATCCAAGCATGGCATCAAACTCATCGATCAACAAGATCACTTGGTGGTCATGCTCGCCTAACTGGCGAAACGCCTGATTCAGTTGCAAGGAATTGATTGTTTCAATCTCCAGCAGTGATTGCAGAATTCCACGTACGTGAGGGCTGGAGGTAGCGACGGACTCCAAAACATCCTGCCAAAAATCGTTGGGCGTCAAACCCATCAGCAGGTGAAAGTCACTTTCGACGACTGTATACTTTTCGGGATCAGGATAAATAGTTTGGAGTGTTTCCGGCTCTAAAAAACGACTCAGCAGTGAGGTCTTGCCGATATGAGGATTACCAACGATGGCACTACTAATTCCTTTACGGGTGTGCTCTAAGATTAATCGCAGATCATTTTCACGATTTATGAAGTTATCGCCTGACACGGGATTTCCGGGATAAAAAGGATTTGTTAACATATTTCTCTCACTCAAAGAAAATATTTGAGCAATTGCTCAGTTAGTTTGGTCTTTGATTTCTCGTTTGTAATATTTTTTGTCGCTCAAAATCAAAAAATGTTGGAGATTTATAAAACCACGTAAATAAATACAATGACATGACAATTCCGGCACCAAAGACGGCTATTAAACGAGACAAAAATATCGAGCCAAAAACTCTCCAACTTATTCCCATAGCAATAAAACTCATAAGAGCGGACACAAACCCTATCGTAGAACCAAAAGCATACGTATAAAAAGTTTCTCCTAATGTATAAGGCTCGTTTTTGTAATTTTGTCTATAAAAAATCATCACTACAAGCGTACTGATAAACCCTACAATCGCCCACAAAAATGGAATAAAGAGAAATTGTTGGCGTAAAAACGTTGATTGAGCAAATTGTGCTGATGATATAGTATCCAAGCCTACAGAAAATACTATAAAGGGTAACAATCCAAGAAAAAATCCATTTACAACTATACGGATAAATTCACTTCTTTTAAGGCGACGTTTAAATTTATCTAAAGATGGCTTTAGTTGCTCAAGATTTTCATGAATATGGGGATCATCTGGATCAATTTCAATCAACTCTTGATATGTTTCGAACGCATCTATTGGGTTAAATTCCTCTAGTCGTTTCGCTTTCTGCATTAACGCCTGCATCAGTTTTGCTTTGGCATCTCTTTTATCGTGTTTATATGCATAAGAATATGCCTCAATAGCACGCGGCAGGTCACCTTGCTCTAATTCAATATCCCCCAACAATATGCGAGCTTGCAAATGGTCTAAGTTTAAGTTTAATGCTCCTTGTAGATGATACTTTGCACTTATAAGATCATCATTTTCGTAATCTAACTTAGCAAGTTCATAATATCGATGCGCTCGCGGATTAAGTTTATCACGCTCATCTTGCACATACGCAACCGGTTTATTTTGCTTGATCCACCAGTGAATGGCCGACACTAAGAACTGGTAACCGTCATCAACTCTTCGAAGAAGGCCCCACTTGACTAGCTTTTCAGGGGAAACCTCCAAATCACGGGTAACAACTCGAATTCCCTCCTTCTTCAATACCGCTTCTATCTCTTCTTGTGTCGCCACAGCCTCATCGTCGGTCAATAATTCCGCTAGTGTTGATGCAATGATGCGTTCTGCGGTCGGCAGGCCATCCCAAATCCAGGCAAAGACATTATCACCCCGACTAAGTAGAAGTGGGATCAGCGTCTTAACATCTGCAGCAGTAACCTGTGCCGGATATTGAGTCGTTCGTTCGCTGACTTGGTCAAAACATAAGGAGCACAAAAGCTGCGTTAGATGGGGATGACCACTAGTCGCTCGATAAATTTGCCGGATGGCTTCTGTTGTGTAGATCAAACTTTCCGGTGCCGTGATTAAACGCCTGGCACTCTCCTCAGAGAAGACCGAAATATGAACAGTTTGACTGCTCTTAAAGGTTGACAAGAAATCGCTATTCAAATCATATAAATTCCTACCCAGTGCAAAGATAAAAATAAGTCGAGGTTCTTCACGCAGCAAACGTCGCAAGGTAGGAAACAGTTGATTAGCGGCGGCATCGTCTGCAAGCAGCTCGCGCTGCGCTCCATTCAACATATCGAACTCGTCAAAAAGCAAAACGAGCCGATGATCTTGGTAGGGTAAGGTTTGATAGACCGTCGGCAAAAACTCTTTTTGGAAAACAACTCCGTGATCGTCAAACGGTAAATTAGTCGCTTCCAAATCCAATTCATACGCAATTTCACCGGCTAATTCGGTTAGCAGCGTTCCCATTGAATACCGGGCGCGATCCTGTAAATCTTGATAGATCACCTTATATTGTTCAGATGGTAAGGTTTGTTGTAGTTGTAGGAGTAAAGAGGTCTTACCGATCCGTCGCTGGCCGAAAACGATCAAAGCGTTTTGCCCCGGTGAAGCTAAAATCCTTTCCACCTGAGCCAAAATATCATCCCGACCAAAAAATTGGTTGCCAGTCACCGGATTACCGGCAATATATGGATTTACCTGAGGCATAATATCAAAAGTCATCTTTCACCCTTATGTAAGGTATTATAACACATATAGAATAATTTGTTAGACTCCGAAGGGAACTAAATCATACGCGATAACGTCATAGAACTAGAACTATACTCGAAACAAAACTCCTGGAGGCCACAGCTATGAAAAAAATCCTAATCGCCACTCTAACCTTACTTACGCTATTAACTCTACAAGCTCTAAAAACTCAACCAATCCATGCCCAGGGCATCATCATTCCTGAACCGCCCATTTGCCGCCACCCCTGCCCTATTCCGCCGCCTCCGCCGCGAGAAGTGCCGTACCTGACCGTTGAGTCGCTCCGGGTCGATGTCACCATCGACAACCAGGTGGCTACCACCCGCGTCGAGCAGGTCTTCCGCAATGACAGCCAATGGTCGCTGGAAGGTACCTACATCTTCCCTCTGCCTGAAGAAGCCGCCATCAACGACTTCGCCATGTGGATTAACGGCGACCGCGTTGAAGGCCAACTTTATACCAAAGAAGAAGCCCGCCGTATTTACGACAACATCGTCCGCCGCCGTCTCGATCCGGCCCTGCTGGAATACATTGGCCGCGACCTCTTCCAGGCCAGCATCTTCCCCATCGAACCCGGCGACACCCGCCGCGTCGAGCTTGAATACACCCAAATTCTGCCGGTCGAAAACGGTCTGGTGCAGTACGTCCACCCCCTCAGTGCCGAGAAGTTCTCGCAGCGACCGATGGAAGCAGCCTCGATCACGGTTAACATTACCTCGAACGACGCTATTAAAGCCATTTACTCGCCCAGCCACCCGGTCAGCATCGACCGCGATGGTCGCTTTGGTGCGTTGGCCGGCTGGGAAGATTTTGATGTCCGTCCTAATACCGATTTTAGCCTGTTTTACAGCCTGTCGTCCGAAGATATTGGTGTCAATCTCCTCAGCACCAAAGAACGCGATGAGGAC
>JAGRBZ010000199.1 GCA_020433805.1 Anaerolineae bacterium | reverse complement strand
TTACAAATCCTGAGAAAATCGATGGTCTAGCGCGGCAGACCTTACGAATCCTGAGAAAATCGATGGTCTAGCGCGGCAGACCGTGCGAATCCTGGGAAAATCGATGGTCTAGCGCGGCAGACCGTGCGAATCCTGGGAAAATCGATGGTCTAGCGCGGCAGACCTTACGAATCCTGAGAAAATCGATGGTCTAGCGCGGCAGACCGTGCGAATCCTGGGAAAATCGAAGTTCTGGCGCGGCAAACCCTATGAATTCTCACGTGATCAACTCCCTCCAAGCGCCCACCTTGATGATCGACTGCCCGGCCTTGCGATACCGAAAGCAAAAAGGCTGTTTATCGGCAGCATCATGACAATTTTTCGGCTGATCACTTCTAACGTAACTATTTATTGTACGCGCCTTTCGGCTTAAAACCCGATGACGGTTTAGGCCCTAATAATTGTCTACTTTCGTTTTTTCCTATTCTTTTTCCGAGACGCTTTGGCTGCCTTCCTTGCATTCTTTTTCTTCGTGTGGCTACTCCCTCTACGCTTGGCCGAACCTTGTTGTTGATCTCCAAATGAACCGAAAAATCTATCTGGGCCGGACAACGATAATCCACGAGACTCTTGCCCTAATAGCCCAGCATTGTATTCTGCTATGAATCTCTGAGAGTCTGCTTCATTTGTCATATCATACCCAGCCGATTGTCCCATCATAAAAAATGACTTTGCCATTCCAAAATTCGAGGTATCCATCATCATCTCTTTGAACGTTGGCCCAATTTGATGCAGGTATTTCAATATTCTGTCTGCGTTTGACTGTTTATACTCTCGCTTTAAGAATTCCCAAAAGGCAATCAGCTCGGGAATTGCATCTTCAGCATCCTCTGCTGAGAAAAGTGATATTTTCCGAGGAAACAGACTTGTGACAATTATCTCAACATCCCCAACCGTCATCCGAGGAATGGTAATCCCTTCATAAGCATACCCATAGTACATCAATTGAGCTGCCCAAAACCCCATTTCTATATCTGGATGCGTTTCAATAAAGGATTGACCTTCGGCAGACTGGTAAAATCTTTCCAGAAGTGCATCCTGATACGCAGCCAATGCTTCTTCGCCTTCGGTGTCATAATCAATCTTATCCAATTGATTAATATCAAACGTCATGTTCAAACCTCATTTTTTGTTTCAAATCGTTTGAGGATGATAGCATATATCTGAAGATCCAACCAGAGAATGCAACTTATGTTTTTGCCTGAAATTAGCCGGAAATAGGCCATGATTTTGTGCAAATAACGCCCGCAAATGTGCCGATTGCGGGTTAGCAAAGTCACTATCAATTTTTCAAATGATTATTGCCTTACCTATCTTTACTTAAATCCAAATTAGCAATTTGATGCATTTTGCTTTGTTAGCCCAGATATTATTTGATATTTATACCTTCCACTAACATATAACTTGGTAAAGTAAATATCAAGAACAAACTCATCATTAATGAAGATATAGCAATTCTAGTTGCATTATCAGATCCGATTTCAATACGAAAAATAATCGGAAGAAGTGGTAGGTAACGAATCGTTGTTTCTTCACCTAATGACATACATTTTGATTGCTTTATATATACTCTTCCCGTGCCTTTGTACTCTCTTATTTGAACATTCTCCTCTATTAACTTCCATTGATATGTTATCTTACAAAACTCTGATCCCCGAGATATACCTGTTTCAAGATGTAAGATGTTTGCTTGTGTCAATACTCCCGCTTCCTGCAACCATATTTCTTTTAGTCCTTCTAATGACAGCCAAACAGTAGCTCCACTTACAGGAATAATGACTAATGAAAACGAGATTATCCAATGAAAAATATTTTTTCGTGTAACTGGCCAGCTACCCCTTGTAATTGAGTCCAACATTACAAATACAAATATTAAAACCCCTAAAATAGCGTATGTAATTAAAATAACTGATAGCAATACGGGGTTTAATGCCAGGATACTATCAGATAGTAACCCTATGGGAATAAGAATAACGAGAAAGGTTAATAGGGCTAACCCTTTGTATTTATTTCTGTTGTTCACCAATCACTTTAACGTGTAGTATATTTTATGACACCTAACGATTGTTTTCACTTAAGTTACCGACCCAACCATGATTAAATAAACTTGCCCAACCGAATTTTTTACGTATCGAATGTAATTCTCCCAACGTTTCTATGAGACTATTATCACATAGACTATCGCTTTTTTCAACACCTTACGCTTTGGGTTAACCATCAAGGTGACAACTTGCTTTAGCAATTCTCCCCCCGAACTTGACAGCCCATCCCATTTATGGAACAATCGGACGGTACTGTTTACGGCAGTACCACAGTATCACCCTTTCCCACCCACCAAATTTTATAATCTAAGTACTATGGAGGAATATCTATGACGATAAAAGCACGTGGCGCAGTTGCCCGCATCCCTGACGCTCCGGTCGAAATCGAAGAATTTACGCTCGATGATCCGGGGCCGCGTGATGTGGTCGTTCGCATTTTGGCTTCGGGTGTGTGCCACACCGATTTGGGCCTGAAAACCGGCACCTATGGCACCGACGGCTTTCCTTTTCTGCTCGGTCACGAAGGGGCTGGTGTAGTACAGGAAGTTGGCGACGATGTAACCCGCGTGAAAGTAGGGGATCACGTTATGCTCAACTGGCGCGCCCCTTGCGGTGACTGCCGCTTTTGCTTGAAGGGCCAGCACAACTACTGCGCCTCCAGCTTTAACGCTCAAAACAAAATGCGCGGCAAAGACGGCGAAGTATTAAATGCGGCCCTGGGCATCGGCACCTTCTGCACCCACACGTTGGTTCACGAAGTGCAGTGCGTTAAATATAATGGCGAACTCTCTGCCGCGCCGATGTCCTTAATCGGCTGCGGTGTCATGACCGGTGTTGGGGCCGTGCTCCACTCAGCCAACGTGCAACAGGGCACTAGCGTAGCCGTCTTTGGCTGCGGCGGTGTCGGCAACAGCGTTATCCAAGGCGCAAAAATTGCCGGAGCCACCACCATTATTGCCGTCGACATCGATCCACAAAAGTTGGAATGGGCCAAAGATTTCGGCGCGACCCACACCGTTAATGCGAGTGAAGTTGATCCGGTTGAGGAGATCAAGCGTTTAACCGGCGGAAACGGCGTCAACTACTCTTTCGAGGCGGTCGGGATACCCAAAACGCTGGAGCAAGCCCTCTTCTGCCGCGATCTGGCCGGCACCTGTGTCTTGATCGGCGTTCCCGGTCCCGGTCCCCGGCTTGACTTAGAACTACAACAGTTGTTTGACCTGGGCGGCAGCTTAACCGTCTCCTGGTACGGCAACTGTATCCCGGCCCGTGATTTCCCCATCCTGGCCGACTGGTACCAGCAGGGCAAACTCGATCTCGATGGGTTGGTCAGCCGCACCATCGCATTAGAAGAAACCGAAGCCGCCTTCGACGCCATGAAACGAGGCGAAACGCTGCGCTCGGTCATTGTGTTTGACAATTAAAGCATTACGCGCTTATTAAAAGCTAATGGCGTAACAACCTCTACGTAGTTACGCCATTTTTGAATCTGTGATAGTTTGTTTGATTGTTGGCTGGTTGGTTGGTTATTGATTATTCAGCCACCTAACCTGAGTTCAATATTAAAGTCGCGAATGTCATTTCGTAGCCGAAGGCGGAGAAATCTCTCAGACGGTCCAATGTATGAGGCATTTGCTGGAATAAATTGGCATTGTCGCTTTAAAGTTTCCCAGCGAAATAACTTTTTATTGTGTTGTTACAGGGATTTCTCCGCTGCGCTACGAAATGACATGAAATATATTTAATTCTGAACTGAGGTTACCTAACCATCAAACCATCCAACGAACTATCAAACTTCTAACACCCAAGAGGTACACCTATGTTTAATCTCATCAAAACATTAACCGAACTCACCGGCCCGGTCGGCCAGGAAAGCATCGTGCTCGATAAAATCGAGGCGCTGTGGCAGGAAGCGGGCGCAACCACTGAGCGCACGCACTTAGGAAACGTCTTGGCCCGCGTAGGCGGCGAAGGGCCGAAAGTGCTGCTGGCCGCCCATGCCGATGAGTTGTGCTACCTGGTGCGCTCTATTGACCCCGACGGCTTTCTGTGGTTAGCCAACGGCCAAGGCTGGCAGCGAACCACCAGCTTCCGCAACGCCTTCACCATCGGCCAGCGGGTGCGGGTACTGGCCCGATCCGGCGAAATACCGGGCGTCATAGCCGCCGCCACCGGCCATCTGGCGACGATCGCTCTCCCCGAACCACGTGAACTCAATTGGAATGACTTTTGGGTCGATACCGGCCTATCGCGCGATGAACTGCTGGAACGGGGCGTAACACCCGGCACGCGCATCATCTGGGACGCCACCACCGAGCAGTTTGGTCGCCACGTCGTCGGCAAGGCAATCGATGACCGGGCATGTCTGGCTATCCTCACTGAACTACTGAACCGACTGTCGATAGAAGATTTGGGCTGCAACCTGACCCTGGCCTGCACCGTTCAAGAAGAGATCGGCGTGATTGGCGCGTCGGCCCTGGCAGCGCATGAGCATTTCGATGCAGCCATTACCGTCGAAATCGGCATGGCCGGCGACATCCCCGGCGTGGCCGAGCGCGATATGCCGCTGCGGCTGGGCGCAGGGCCGGTGTTAATCCATAAAGACTCGCTCGTGCATTACGATCACAGCCTCATTACTAAGCTGGAGCAAGTCGCAGCGACAGCCGACATTCCGCTGCAACACGCTGTGTTCGGCTCCTTCGGTAGCGACGGTGTGGCCTTTATGCGAGCCGACATCCCCACGGCGCTAGTCGCTTTCGCCACGCGCTATACCCACACGCCCTTTGAAACGGCTCACCTCGACGATATCGAGGCGCTGGTGACGTGGCTCGGCGCTTTTATAAGAGAAGGAGTATAGCGACCACCGGCCAGGTGCGGGTTTGGGAATTTGAGCTAACATCGATTGGCGCGTTTGCCATCGAAAACATTGGCGACAAATTGGCGAATAAATCGATCAGCGGCATCACTGTCCGAAAACGACGAGGACAGCGACTTTATTGCTCAAGAAATTCCGCTGCCGGGGACGGTTTTGGATACCGTGACACCGATAACCTTTTTTCCGCTTTCGTTGTAAAGAACAGGCACGTATATTATTCCGTTGGTCAATCATCTTTTTGAAAATACAGGGGTGCAATCATCAAACGGCTGACGCCCCAGCCGGCAATGCCGGCCAGAAAAATGGCTCCACAAAAGAGATGGGGTGACCACCATGTCCCCTCGATGAGAACCAATACCGTAAAATAAACGCTATAAAACAGTGTCGGTACAGCGAAGGCAAAAATCTGAAAGGCGAGGGCCTCGTCGGCAGACGGTTTTAGCTGACCGTAGAGCAGATCGCACAGCAGCCCGGCGATTAGGGCCACAATGATGAGAGGAAACGTATCCTGAATAAAACTGAGGGCCACAGCATTGAGCGTCAAAATTATTGTGAAGCTGCCCGGCATCAGTCGCCAACGGGCCAACGTGGGCAGTAAGATGGCCATCAAAATGACCGATTGCAGCAAGATAGAGGCGATGCCCAATGCCTGACCGAACCAAATGGTATCGGGCCGATGCGCGAGACCGGCCCAGGGGTAGACCAAAGGATGAGCAAAGGCGGTGATATAAGAAACAATCGACAGTAGGCAGGTTACGGCAACCACGATCGGTAACTGAGCCAACGCAGGTAAGGCATCAATCTGACTCTTTTTAGTCGCCAGCAGCGGGCCACTCACCGCCAGCACACCCCCGACGGCTAACATTAAATGGCTGGGGCTAAGCAGTGCCTCGATGCCAATCTCAATACCAAAGAGCGTGTGCCAGATCATATCACCAATCCCGCCCAGAACAAACAGCCCTATTCCCAGATAAGGTACCCCATACCCTTTGGGAAGCACTTGGGCTAAAGGCAGGCCTCGCCCATAATTTCTGAGGCCGACGATGGTGAGAATAACGCCGCCCACGGAAACGCCGGAATAGAGAACAGCGTGCCACCAGGTGTAGAAGCTGTCCAGGTTAGCGAGATGATAGTGCGCCCAGCCGTCTAAATAGACGCCAAAAACCGACCAAACGGAGATGAACGCCGCTAGAAGATTGAACCGCAGTCCGGCCACCGGTTGAGCATGCTGTTGGCTAGGCGATTGGGCCTGTGAGGTTATGAGAAAAGTTCCCGGAATACGCATAGCGTTTCAGTTGTTTACCGCTTTCTGGCTTCTTCAAGGGCTTTGGCCACCATCTCGACAAATTCGATGTAGTCAAAATCGGTACCTTTGCCCATAAAATCGTAGACCTGATACTCACGGAAAAGGTTGCGAATCTCTTTGTTGGTCAACTGTTCGCCGCTTACAACGATGCACTGTATATTTTTATAGTTGCGCTGGATATGACGGAGCAAGGATTGCCCTTCACGCACCGAGTCGGCTTCATTGAGGTTCATGTCGATAGTAGCCACAAGAAAGTCGCCTGTTTTTAATTTTGCTTTGGCTTCTTGACCACTGCCAACAGTATCGACTTCAAATCCTTCTTCTACCAAACACTCTTCAAGAATATCGCGCCAATCCTTTTTATCTTCAACAACCAAAATTTTGCCGGTAGGCACAGGCGTGGAGGTTTGCATAACGGGCGCGGGGTTAGCCGGCAACGAAGACAAGGGTTGGGGCGGCTCCGGCGGCGGGGTGGTCAGCGTAATATGCTGAACAAGCGTAGCAACCTCTTGCGCAATGGCGGCTAAATCTTCATCAACATGAACGCCCCCATCCCCCCAAACCGGGCGGCGGGTGCGGGGTCTAATGCTTAAAGCTGCCAGCCAATGAATGGCTTCCCACGCACAAGCACGGATGATAATAGGATAGATAATCAACCCTTCGTTTCTGTGGCGCTCTAAAAGAAGGGGTAGCTCTCGCTCGATAATCGTGGTGGAGTCGAGAAAGTTGGCGGAAATCAGCAGCAGAGCAATTTTGGCCTGGTAAATCGTCTGGTGGATGGCCGATTGCCAATCAGTCCCGGCCACGATGTCATCATCACTCCAGGCATGAATAAGTCCTTCTCGCTGCAAACCGCCCAGATGGGTCAGCAGCCGTTCCTTTTCGGCTTCATCATCATGGCTGTAGGAGATGAAGATAATAGGTTGAGACATAACGGCTAGTCCTTCGCAGTTCATTCACGTCAACGGACGATACTGTGATAAAGTAACTTTGGTGTAAGGTTTAACCTAAACTTGGAAATAGATGTATCTCATGTCATTTCGCAGCGCAGCGGAGAAACCCTGTAACGCTACGCATAAAAAGGTATCCGGCTGGAAAAATTTAAAGCGACAATGCTAATTTTTCCCAGCGAATGCTCCATTTATGGGGATGTCTGAGGGATTTCTCCGCCTTCGGCTACGAAATGATATACGCGACTTTAATTGTCGAACTTAGCAAACCACGATGCCAGGCATCGTTCCTACAGGTAGGAAAAAGGGAGAATTGGGGGGAGCTACCCCCCATGCCCCCCGGCCTACGGCGTTTTCCTTAGCAGGTTTACATCCATAAGCGATACTAATAATGACTCTCGCCCTTATTACGCACTAAAAAACGAGGTTCATTCGCGTACTTTAAGCAACGGTTTTATTACTGTTGCCCTGTTTACGTTCGGCGGCTAATTCGGTGATGGTTTCAATGCTGAAAAACGGTCCGTCTTCAGCCGTCACCTGGCTGCGCACAACGCGCATCAAAGGGATTTTTTCCTCGCGACCATCTACATTTAGCACCGCATAACCCCGCTCATTGTCTTGCATATCATAAAAAATGCCGATTTGCCGGGTAAATTGTTCCTCGATGTTCCGCCACAGCGTCTCGATGCGATCCGGCGTGGAAATCACAATGAATTCGCCATCGACATGGCCGGCGAAATCGGTTTCGTTGCCCAACTCCACGACCGTGCTTTCTAAAATTTGGGCCACAAAACGCCGTACCTGGTCGGCATGCTGGCTACCGCGCAGCACCGACGAAAAATCTTCCAGCCCTTTAATCGTCAGGCTCATCAAAGACCAGTTCGATTGATCGAGCAGCAGCCCCAACATCTTATGAGACCAGTTGGCGTTGGGAATGTGGGTTAGGCTGTCGACCCGCTTGGCAAACATATCTTCAATATTGAGCCGGTAGACAGGCGGATTATCGAACTCAAACTGTTGCACCATTTCCCACAAGGTTAGCGCCCGTTTGGCATTGCGCCACTGCCAGGTATCAAGCAGTTTAATGGCATCATTGTAAAGAATAATGGCCTTCACTTCGCGCTCAAAGGCATTATCTTCAAATTGGCTTTTCCAAACGTAACTCATCGCCCCATACTTTTGTATGCCCTCGATGACCAGGCCCGGCGACTTTTCGCCGCTGACAACAATGATGTTGGCCTCACCCAACTTCTCCTTGAGAAAGGTCAAAAATTCCCAGCCTTCGGTGCTGCTGTCCAACGTATCATCGGTGAGGTTAATATCAACGGTCACCAGATCGAAATGACTGTGGGCCATAGACGAGGCGCTATGCGGATGGGCCAGCGCTTCCTGATCGATATACGCCTTCGCGGAGTAGAGATCGCCGGCTATATGAATGGCGGTTTCTTGATGGTACCTAACCATATCATCAAGGTAGAGTTTCTTCAATGTCTCATCCTGATGAATTGCGTTTAGTACATTTCCGCACAGGTAGTGAAGCTCTTCTTGCCAGCCAACGTTATCCTCAACAATGAGCAATTTTCGTTCCAATGTCCGCATCTCCTTAGTCTATACCTACCGGCAGAGTTACTTTGAAGGTAGCTCCTTGACCGTTGGTGCTGTCGATATCTATTTTACCACCCAACCGATGCAAATACATGCGCACCCACCACAGTCCCAGACCGGTTCCTTCGCCGCCTTTGGCTTCCTTAGTGGTGTAGAAAAGTGTAAATAGACGGCTTTGCACTGCGGCAGGGATGCCGGGACCGGTATCCATAACCTGCAGCTCGATACATTCGGAACCGGCCTGCCGGCCGTTGATGGTGATGTGGCCTTCACGGCTGCCCATGGCTTCATACGCATTTTTGATAAGTACGCGAAAGACTTCCGACAGGTTCTGATCGGCGCGCACCTTGGGCAGGGAGCGAAGCTCTGGCCCTGACGTAAAGGTGATATGCTCCGGCATATGCAGGTCGCTTAACGCCTCGTCGATGGCTTCGTTGATTTCGGTAGGCTTAATCTCCAGCGTTCGGAACGGGCGTTTCATCTCTTCAATCAAGCTCAGGGCTGTCTCAATATTGGCGTAGGTTTTCTCCAGATCGGCCAGGTTGCTTTCCTTGCCTTTTTTCGCGCGACTGATAAGCCGCTGCATTCTGAGCCGCACCAAACCGATCTCGTTGACCATACGGTGAGTCATCTTCGAGCCGAAATCGGCCAGCCGGGCCACGGTTTCGGCTTCGATAGCTCGCTTCTCTGCCGCATCGGCTAATCGCGCATTTTCTTCGGCCAACAATTTAGTTTCGGTCAGGCTCGTTTCCGTAATGTGCAGCAGCCGCTCAATCTCCTCGGCCCGATCTTCGGCGATGCGATGAAGTCGAGCATTTTGGATCGATAACGAAGCCTGAGCCACAAAGGCCTCAAAAGTAGCAATATCTCGCTCCGAAAACCGTAATTTTCCATGGCCGGCATACATGTTTCCGATCAATTCCCGCCTGCCATGTTCATCAATAGCAATCAACGGAATATTAATCATCGTAACCATGCCCAGCATCGGCTGCATCAGCGAGACAAAAAATCTATCTTTTGGTAAAAAGTAGCCCCATAAATCAAACAAACTTCTGGTAATGGCGTAGGCTTTCGGCTCGCCTTGCAATGCTTTGCGAATGGCCTTAACACCGATATGATCAGGCTCACTGTCGAGAGAGAGCGTGTAGCCTAAGACACTCGTCCCCATAATTTCTTGGCCCCACTCCATCATCCACTCGATCCCATCTTGGACTTTAAATATGCGCAGCGGCAGTTCACCACTGCCGTCTTTATCCGTTTCGTAGGTAGCCAGCATAGCGCCGCGATAACCCAGCCGGTTGACGACGCTGTCCATAATACCATCTAAAAGTTTCATCAAACGGGGATCTTCAAGCGGCGGAAAAACCTTGCGGGTTGATACATCAGAGCGGGGAATACCCCAAGAATGCAATAAGCGGGTTTGAAAAGCGAGAAATTGATCGAAATAGCGGGCCTTCCAACTGGTTTCGCCGGTGTCGATCACCTTGACCTGATCAATCGCGGCGGCTTTTAACCTTGCTTGCAGGTCGGCGACATTCCCCCAACAGCGTACCCAGCCTTGAGGATAACTTTGCCAAACTGAACCACTCTCCCAATTTTTCCAAACCGTAACCTTACCAAAAACGTTATCGTCTGTATCTCTTATTTCAAGGCGCTGGTATTTGGCCGGGTATTGGTCGGGCGGGAACTGTATCTCTATTCGGTTTGAGCTGACAAAGGTCAAAATATCGCCGAGCGATCCCTGTAACATTTTTTGTGCTATCCTCAGGTTGTAACAAACGTTTACAAGGATAATGGGGTCGAGGCACGCTAGGACCGGTATAAAAAGACGGGTGTGGGGTGGTTAAGGTTAAGACGTTTGTTTTATAAAGTTCAAAACAAGTTGATTAAACAACTCCGGTTGTTCTTCCATAGGTACGTGCGCGGCATTAGGAATAAGGGCTAACTGCGCTTGGGGTAGCTTTTGACTTAAAAGCTCTGCTTGAGCAACCGGTACAGTTTGATCGTGTTCGCCGGAAATAACAAGGGTAGGCACAGCGATTTGCTCTAGTCGAGGTGATAGATCGAGTTGGGTAATAGACACCAAACTGCCCACCTGATAGCGTGTGGCATGCTTTAAGGCCTTCTGTCGCAAGGTTCCCCACTCATAATTATTATCGCGATAGTAAAATTTGCCAACTGACGCTTTGAATATAGGCGCGACCTGTTTTGTCATACCAAGTCCCCACCCATAAAGCGTTTGGCCATACACCTCAAGCAGGTTTAGCGGCGGCCCTAATTGTCCGGTAACGACGGCATCGGCCAAAATGAGCCGCTTCAAAGAAACGCCTGCATTCAGCGCTACCAACAAACCGATCATCCCGCCCATCGAATGGCCAATGATGGTGACGGGTTTAAGCGCTAGCTGCCGACAAAACGACTCCACCAGCCGAGCATACCCGGCCATAGAATAATCATCTGTCGTCTGAGGATCGCCGGAGTCACCAAAGCCAGGTAAGTCGAGAGCATAGCAAGTACAACAAGCTGAAAGTTCTTGCATGGTTTGATGCCAAAGCCCGTTATAATTCAACCAACCGTGAATCAACACTACGTTTTCCTGGCCTTGCCCGTGCTGACAGTAGTGAACGGTATGACCATTTACCAATTGCCGCTGGTAATTCACGGTCTCTCTCCATTTTTTGGGATGCTCGATTGAAAGGTATGCTGGTATTTTATTGATAAATGATCAATCCGAAAATGGCAAGTTCTTCGAAAAAAAATGGACGGATAGTGAGGAAAAACAAAACAGCTCCCACACAGAGTACATATTGTGTGGGAGCTATACGAGAAGGGGGTTTATTGAAGTATTCTAATTAAGTGTATGGGTTACGCAGTTCAAAAGGTGACAGACAGTCACTTGGCCGTGATAAATCGATCTATTTGGGCCAAACGGACGTACATTCTCAATTAGAAAGTGACTGTCACCTTATTCGTTCGCCCAACTGCGTAAGTCATATACGTAGTCCACGTCGTTAAAAGTTCTAAGCAGATACTGCTTCAGCAACTTCTTCAGTTACTTTGACCAATTCAACTTCAAGGTGAATAGTCACTTCATCGCCGACCATAATACCGCCGGTTTCCAAAGCCTGGTTCCAGGTCATGCCCCACTCTTTACGGCTAATTTTACCGTTAGCGGTAAAACCAACGGTTTCACCACCCGTAAAGGGGTTTTTGGCTTTACCTTCGTACGCTACATCTAAGGTGACGGGCTTGGTTACGTTTTGGATGGTCAAGTCGCCGGTGAGTTTAGCGTGGTTGTCGTCTACTTTTTCAACTTTGGTGCTCTTGAAAGTCATCGTCGGGTAGGCATCGGCGTTAAAGAAGTCGGGCGATTTTAAGTGACCGTCACGCTGCGGTTCGCGGGTGTTGATGCTAGCAACTTCAATTGTCGCATCGACGGTGGTATCGGCCGGATTATTTTCATCAAAGTTAACGGTAACTTCAAAATCCTCAAAGCGACCACGTACTTTACTGATCATCATATGACGTACTGAAAACTCAACGCTAGAATGTGCTTTATCTAATTGCCAACTCATTTTAATTCTCCTTAATTCTTATATATGAATTGTGTGTCTCACAAATTGAATTTAATTTACAACCTCATTGTAACAATCATGCGTCCTAAGCGCTGACCCTGTTGCCGTCCCTTCGAGCGTCCTCACTTTTATGATTGTGTCCTTAAATTGGTATAATAACGTAAGTTGCACTCTAAATGCCCAAATTGGGGAGTAGGGAGTAATTGAGTAAACACCGGATTATCTATGCCAACCATACACGCTTACTTTCTGGGGACGCCCCAGTTCACAAAAAACGACAAACCCGTTAAATTGACCAAAACCAAAGGGATTGCCCTGCTGGTCTATTTGGCTGTAGAGCGCACGAGCCAGACACGTGAGCAGGTGATGACATTGCTGTGGCCCGACAGCTTACCCCAGGCCGCCCGTAAAAATCTGCGCAACACGCTGTGGGACATCGGCAAAACCTTTGACGAGGAAGTGGTTGAGGTTGAGGGCGATACCTTACGCCTGGCCGACTCGGTGGGGGTAGATATTCATCCGTTTGAAGAGACACCGCTAACCGCCGACAGCGACAACGTGAGCCAATTAGAAGAAGCCGTGGCGCTGTATCGCGCGCCATTGGCCGATGGCCTAAGCGTGCTCGACGCACCCGATTTCGAGCTGTGGCTAACCACGCAGCAGCAGCGGTTTGGCCGTCACTACCTGCGCTTGCTCGATATTCTTATTGCCGCCCATCGAAAAGCATCCAATTGGCAGGGGGTTATCACCTTTGCCGAACAGGCGCTCGCCTATGACAACTTGCAAGAACCGATGCACCAGGCCCTTATGGAAGCCCAGGCCCACCTGGGCGAACGGGCCAAAGCTGTGCGCCAGTACGACATGCTGCGGGCGATTTTGGAGCAAGAGCTAGGTGTTCCGCCTCTGCCCGAAACCGAATCGCTGCGCAGCGCCATCCTCAATGGTCACATTCAGGCCAACCCTAAGTCGATTGCGACCAATAGCCAGCGACCGGCTAAAAAAGCCCTGCCGGCAGGCTCACCTTATGTTGGCCGGGAAACGGAACAGGCCGCGCTCGATGAGGCTTTGCAGTTGGCTACGGTCGGTCAGGCCCGTATCGTGCTGCTCACCGGCGAATTGGGCATCGGTAAATCGCGCTTGTGGCAGCAGTGGTCGGCCACGCTACCCGATACCCTAACGACGCTGGAAACGCGCTGTTTAGACAACACCCAAGCGCTGCCCTTTGCGCCGTTAACGCGCTTATTTAGCCAGTCGGTCTGCATTCAACATTTTTCACAACCCAATACCTCACTCTCACCCATTTGGCTGGCGGAACTAACGCGCCTGCTGCCGGAGATAAAAGAGCTGCGTCCTGATCTGCCCGAACCGTCTGACCTGCCGCCCGCCGAAGAACGGGGCCGGCTGCTGGAAACCTTCATTCAGGTTTTGCGGGCGCTCAACGGCCAAACAACGGTCCTTTTTATTGATGATCTCCATTGGGCCGACCAGGCAACGCTGGATTGGCTGGTGTACCTGCTCGACCGGCTCCGCAACGAGTCGCTGCTGGTGGTTGCCACCTATCGCGTCGCCGACGCGCCAACGCAGTTAGCCCACATTGTCGCTAATTGGAAACGCGAAGGCCAAGTCCATCACTTGCCCCTGGAGCGCTTGACCTTAAACGAGGCCACCGAACTCATCACCGCGCTCGGCGGCAATGTAACGTTGATCGAACAGCTTTATACCAAGAGCGCAGGCAACCCTTACTTTCTAATCGAGCTTAACCGGGCCGGACCGGAGGATACCCCTTCAGCCCTGGCCGATTTAATTCGCGCTCGCTTCGACCGTCTATCTGGAGCCACCCAGCAAGTGGTGCAGGCCGCAGCCATCCTGGAAGCGGAGTTCGATTTTGAAACCCTGCGGCGCACCAGCGGGCGCGGCGAAGAGGAAACGCTCAACGCGCTCGATGATCTGTTGGAGACGATGGTCCTCACTGAAGTCCGGGGCGTTTATGAATTTAGCCATCCACTGGTAGCGGTGGTGGTGCGCGATGGCTTAAGCGCGGCGCGCCGCCAATTTCTTCATCGTCGGGCCGGTGAGGCTTTAGAAGACGCCCACAGTACCAACGTATCGTCCGTGGCCGGTCAAATTGCGGCCCACTACGCCGCCGCAAACATGCCCGTACCGGCGGCGCAATATGCCAAAATGGCCGGCGATCACGCCATGAGTCTGGTGGCCTTCACCGAGGCAGCAACGTTTTACCGGCAAGCCTACAGCCTGGACCCGCTCCCATCGCGCCAATTGGATATAGCCGAGGCGTTATCCTTGATGCCGGGTGCGCTTGACGAAGCCCGCGACACGCTGCAACAAGCGCTCGCCACGTTTGAGGCCGAAAATGATAAGCCCAACATTGTCAAAGCCTGTTTGATGCAAGCCTTCTCCTATCTGCCCTCCGGCGAGGGTGACAAAATCATTACCTGGGTCGAACGAGCTTTGCCCCATCTCGAAAGCATTTCCGACCCCGCTGCTGAGTCGCAGGCTCATTTCTTCATGGGAGCCGGTGGTTTCAGAATTGGGCGCTCGATGAGTGAGGCCGAAGCCCACTTTGCCGAAGCCCTACGCCTGGCTGTGGAACATGATCTGCCGGAATTCGCCATGAATAGTTGGTTCGAGTTGGGTAATCTCAACTTACAGCGCGGCGATTTCGCCAAGGCTCAAGACGCCTTTCAGCAATCGCTGGTGCTGGCTCAAAGCGAAAAAAGTATCTATCAGGAAGCCATCTGCCACAACAACCTGGCCTACGCCACCCTCCTGGCCGGTGATATCGAGCAGGCTTTGGCGCACATCGAAAGAGGGATCGACTTTGCTGAAACCTATT
>JAGRBZ010000198.1 GCA_020433805.1 Anaerolineae bacterium | reverse complement strand
CACAAAAATCCCCCGGCTTTGCTGGGGGATTTTTGCTCGTCAGCCCTAGTTTGTGGTGATGCCGTTGAGTCGTCTCGGAGTCGAAGTTTGAAATCGGAAAGGAAGTCGTTATGTCGGTTGGGTTCGCAGTCGATGTCCAGATTGCAATCGATGTCGGTGTCGTTATCGTAGCGGTTGATGATGTCGGTGTCGATGTTTTAGTAGCTGTAGAACAGATGCAAGTCAGTTATGGTAGATGAGAAAGGGTGCAAAAGACGAGGCACAAGTACAAATTGAGGTAGACGTTGAGTATCGGGTCGGATAGATGTCGCTGCTTGAAATTGCGGCTGACGGTTACCACACATATTCAATTATCTGCTGAGTTGTGATGTAATGGGGGGCAACTCAACTTTCTGACCTTATAATACAATAAACTAAATCGTCTGAACAGTGAAAAAAGTACCTAATATTTTAGTCTGTTAGTACTTATTTTTTTTGCCCGAAAGTCACATGTTAAATGTACTATGGTCACATGGGGTGCATTGAAATGAGAGGAAAATAAAAAAAGGATATATCTACTGTTAGATGACATATCCTTTAAGCGGTTGAATACGGTTAACTGAAACGCTAATACGTCTCCGGGCGAAAAATTCGGGTTAGACGGCGCTCTAGACGGCCACGGTTGTCGAGCCTGTGGGCTTGCATAAGAATCCACTCAACGCAGTGCTCACGCAACGAATCGAAGCCTTGTGGTTGTGAGGTCTCTATAAGGGTATGCAGATGGTTCAGCAAAGATTCACCTCCCGGTGGGAAGGTGATTTCAGTCAGAATGTCGGGATGAACGGGAATGACCATCGCTTCTGAGAGAACTTCGTCAAAATAAATTTGGGCGCGGTGGGCATGATAAAGATGGGTGATGGCAAATATTCGAGCAAAGCCGTATGCCTGGTTGATAGCGCGCATGGATCGTACTTCTAAAAGGGTGCAATTTGATTTTTGCCGTAATATTAAGAAATCACCGGGTATTCCAAATTCTTCAACTAGCGTTGTCTTTACAAAATTAACATCTGGTATTCGCTTATGGCTATGTATATCTGCGGCTACAAAAACGAGATAGGGTTTTGGCTGTGGTGCGCTATACCATAATGCGGCGGCCATAGCTATTCGCCCATAAAGCTGCTTGTTTTCTTTTTTTGTTCCCTGGCGTTTTCCCATAATTAAGATGCCGGAGGGTTTTTGGGGCCAGATAAGTCCCTTTTTTTCAGCCGTTGTGATGTCATTAGAAGATGGTTTCACAAGAGTTTCTCCCTGAGCAAAGCAGTTCATTCCCAATCGTTCGGTTGTTTCTTTATTAATACGAAACTGTCAACTTATTTTTTCTGCCCATATCATACCACGCTCCATTCTTTCTTCAAGTCTTTTATTGAAAATTTAATAAACGATGATTTAGGTATTGACAGCAGATAAGATACAGAGTAAAATAAAATGAGTGAGCGCTCAATCATTAAAGTAAATACTCGCTCATAATTATGTAGGCGGTAATCTCATGGTATTTGGAGCTATTCGTTACAAAATATGGTATGACCTGTGGGAAAATAAAGGGCGAACGCTGCGCGTGGTCGCAATCATTGCCATTGGAGCCTTTGCGGTCGGAACCGTTTTAGGGGGTAAAGAGTTTATCCTCAGCGATATGGCCCGCAATTGGCAGGCATCCAATCCGGCTACAATAGGTCTGTTCGTATCACCGGCCGTTGACGACACGATGATCGATACGCTGGAAAATTTGCGAGGCATCGAAACCGTCATTGGCTGGCAGCAGGAAACGATCACGTGGCGTCCTGATCCCGGCTCGGCCTGGGAACCGGCTATTCTTGTGGCGCTGGATGATTATGAGGATCAATCGATTCGAAAAGTAACATTAGACAGCGGTGATTGGCCCCACCGAAAGCTTATGGGTGTGCAGCGCGGACGCGGTCTAGCCATCGGCGACCAGGTGCAGATAGAAATCGATGATAAGGCTGAGACGATTGAATTTAACGGCATCGTTTATAATGCGGCGCATCCGCCTCCATTTGTTGTTCCTGATCCCATGTTTTTTACGACACAAGAGCGATTTACCCAACTTACCGGGGAAAAGAACTACAGCTTAGTTTTAGCCACCATCCCAAACTACAGCAAAGAGCGGGTTGTCGCAGCAGCGGATCTCATTCAGCATGAGCTTGAAAAACAGGATATAGAAGTTCGAGCCGCTATCCCTGCGCCGGGTGGTTTTGTAACGCGAACCAGCCATCCGGATCGCTTTATTGCGCAAGATGCTCTTGATGGCGTTTTTCTCATATTAACCATTATGTCCGTCGCTACATTCATATTGGGACTTTTTTTGGTATATAACACCATCAATGCCGTCATCACCCAGCAGATTAATCAGATCGGAATTATGAAAGCCGTTGGGGCCAGATATGGGGAGATAATTTTAGTCTATATGGTTATCGTGCTTGTTTATGCCGTGATGGCCCTATTGGTGGCGGTGCCGTTAGGAGCTTTGGGATCTAACGGTCTTCGGTATGGCATGATTGGTCGTATACAGATGACACCCGGCCCCTTTACCCTTTCGACAACGGCTGTTACCGTTCAAGTTGTCATCGCCCTGCTATCACCGCTGGTCATAGCAATCGTTCCCATTATGACCGGAGCACGAATTACGGTTCGTGAGGCGGTTAGCACGTATGGTTTGGGAGGCGCATCAGGCGTATTAGATCGGCTGTTGGCACAATTGCAGTTTATTCCCCGTATTTTGGCCTTAACGGTAAGCAATACCTTTCGCAATAAAAAGCGTGTCGCTTTTACCCAAATTACCTTGGTGGGAGCCGGCGTTATTTTTATGGTTGTTGTTAGCACCCGAGGCTCGCTGCTGTACACCTTTAGCGATATTTTATTTTCGATCTTCGATGTCAATATTATGCTTGATTTAAAGGACGAGGAACGCATTGAAAAAATCGAAGCCGTAAGTTTATCGCTGCCTGACGTTGAAGAGGTTGAGGTGTGGGGGATGTCGAGAGGGAAAGCTCGCATAGAAGGCCAGCCTGAGGCCAATGATGATATCGAAATCAATTTGCGCGGCTTACCACTGCCTACAAACGCCTATCTGCCTCAATTGCGGGCCGGTCGATGGCTGGAGCCGGATGATACTTATGCTATGGTTCTTAACCAAGCCGCTGCAATCGAAATGGGGGTAGACGTTGGAGACTGGATCACCGTTGATATTCCTACCAAGCGCGAGTCAAACTGGCAGATTGTGGGCTTAGTTTTTGAGCCGCTCGATCAGGAGTCGGCCATAGTGCCTCGCGATACGCTTCTTCGGGAAATTCGGCAAGTGGGCCGTGGTACCGCAATTCGTGTAAAAACAATACAGAGCGATGCTGACAGTGAGTTAAATGCTGCTGTTGCTCTTCGAGAACTCTATGAAAACAATGGCTTTGATGTTATCGCCAGCCGCATGGATACCACCCACCGCATCACCGAACTACGCGTCGAACAAATATCTATTCTCATGGCCCTTTTAAGTGGAATGGCTATTATGATTGCTGCCGTTGGTGCCGTGGCTCTCAGTGGGACATTGTCGATTAACGTCTTAGAACGCACGCGTGAAATCGGCGTTATGCGGGCTATTGGAGCTTCTGCAGCCGCTATCTTGAGCCAATTTATCGGAGAGGGTTTGCTTTTAGGCTGGTTAAGCTGGCTAATCGCCATTCCCCTAAGTGTACCGGTCGGTCAGCTCATCATCAGCGCTTTATCGCAGTTGCTAAATACGGAGTTAATCTATCGCTTTTCTGAAGCGGGAGTGTTATATTGGTTTGCGATTGTTACGGTTCTCGCGGCCATCGCCAGTTGGTTTCCGGCTAGCAAAGCAGCTCAAACCAGCGTGCGCGAAAGTTTGATGTATAGTTAGTAGGTTTTACGGTTAGAAAGAGATTTTGTATGTTAGATAATTCGACAGACTTTAAAGAGCAAATGGTAGAAGCCCGGCGCACGCAAATTTTGATGGGTGCGGCACAGGTTTTTGCCGACAAAGGCTTTCATAAAGCAACCACCAAGGAGATTGCTCGCAAAGCAGGGGTTTCTGAAGGGACAATCTATAATTATTTTAGTAACAAGCGAGAACTGCTTTTAGCAATGGTGCAGATGATTGCCACCCAAACTTTAAGGGGCAGCTTTTTTAATAATCCTCCGGATGATCCTAAAGAATTTTTATTATTGCTGGTTCGAGATCGCTATCGACTTGTCGATCAATACGGACATATTTTTGCGCCCCTATTGGCTGAAGTTTTTTCTGATGATGAGCTAAGGGAGGCTGTTTACCAAAGCATTGTTATGCCAATTGCTCAAGTCGTTGAACAATACATTCAAAAATACATAGAGTTAGGTAAATTTCGGCAAGTGAATCCGGTCATTGTTACTCGGGCTTTAATTGGATCTATGGCGCTTAACACGGCAATGAAACTTGCTTTAGTTGACAATCGCTATGAAACAATATCTTCTGATGATATGACAGAGCAAATTGTTGAGTTGATTTTGGATGGTGTTTTAAAATAAGTACTTTCGGGCAAATTTCATGGTACTTTTCGACCTAAAAATTAGTGACTTTTTGCCTGTACCTTTGCCTCTATTCAACGGGACACAAATCGATTATAATTTGGTCAATATAATATTTGTTGTGCCAGTATATAGGTCAAATTGCTAATTCCCCTCCCAACAATATAAATGATTAGTTACTCGGCCACAAAAAAATTTTTCCTCGAACTGATAGTACTTTTTTCTTACAGCAAATGCAGCAGTTTGGCCTTATACTGGTGACCAAGTTTATCTACCTTAATAATTAATTTATTTATTTTCATCTGTGAAAGGAGCATTATCTTATGTTGTTCTTACCCAAAGAAGAAGGTCAAGGTCTCGTTGAATACGCTTTAATCCTGGTACTTGTCGCTATCGTTGTTATCGCTATTCTGCTTCTGCTTGGCCCGGTTGTTGGTAACGTATTCAGCAACATCGTTGCTAACCTCTAATCGTTATTCTATTTATTTTCTAAGTACTTTTCTTTTTATCTCTTGAAAACCCTCACCGGTTGGTGGGGGTTTTTCCTTTTAAAGGTTGAGGCTTATTCTTCAAATGCAATGACCTGTTGGCTCGCGTATCTGGGATAATAAGCGAATGTTACATCGTATTCGGCATACTCGCCTGGAGCAAGGGTAGGCGGGTTCACATAGGTGAAGCCAACGTTAATAATATTTTTATCACGGCCAAAGATACTGGCCGCAACTTTTACCCGTTTTGCGGTACTGTTCCCCACATTTTCAATTTTACCCTTAACATGAAAGAAACCGGCACCATCTTCATAGCGTCTTAACTCTACAACGGTTAACTGAGCACTCTTTTGAGCCGATACAGGACGGGCTATGGCCCGTAAACTGTATGAGTCATACCCTTGTGGTCGCGTAAGGGTAACCACAAAAGGAGAATTTTCTCCCGGTTGGATGACTTCAAGAAGGGTTTCGCCTGTGGCCGTGCCTATAGTCGCCCCTGTTGAGTCATAAAATATAATAGATATGTCTGTTTGCCCCACGGTTAAGTTTGAGTCGTTGCGGAGTTCTCCTACAATAGTTAAGGTATTAAATTCATCTATAAAATCATTGTCGCTGAGTAAGCCCAGTAGCACCGCATCAGCCGGAAGTGCAGTCGGTGTAGCAGGAATATGAGACGGCAAGCTTTCTCCTTCCGGGTTGAAATCATCGAGTAAGGTTGGCTCTACAAACGTATTTGCTTTTATTTGAGCCAATATGGCTTCTTGTCCACGTTTTTCCAGGCGAGTAACGCGATATTTATAGTTAAAATTCGAGCGCAGCAGGCTATCGATAAAGGACGGCTCGTTTATATTCGCTTTGTGAATATAGACGCCATAGCCTGTACCCATATCACTGTAGAGTCGATAACGGGCATCATTCTTGTCATCAGAGTACCAATTTATGGCGATACTCCTATTGGTTAAAGGGGTAACTTCAATCGCATTAGCCGCGGCTCGGCTAAATTGAGACTCATCGAACGTAAACGCATTGGCCGATGCAATATCGGCGACGGCAATAGCTGTTGCTTGCGAGACGATAACGCGTTCCGTAGGAGTTGGTGACGGTGCTGTTGGCGTAGCAGAGGGAGGAACGGACGTTGCCGTCTGTGTGGCCGTCGCTGTAGGCCGGTGCGTGGCGGTTTTTGTTACTGTTGCTGTCGGTGGCTTTGTGGGTATGGATGTTTGCGTGGCTGTCCGCGTAGCCGTCGGCGTGGCGGTTGCCGATGGTTTGGGGGTCGATGTTGCTGTCGATGGCTTTGTGGGTATGGATGTTGGCGTGACTGTTCGAGTAGCCGTCGGCGTGGCGGTTGCCGATGGTTTGGGGGTCGATGTTGCTGTCGATGACTTCGTTGGTATGGATGTTGGCGTGGCTGTTCGAGTAGCCGTCGGCGTAGCGGTTGCCGATGGTTTGAGGGTCGATGTTGATGATGGTTTTTTTGTGGGCGTATGAGTCGCCGTTTTTGTGGCTGTTGAGGTAGGGAGCGGAGTGGCCGTGTGGGTAGGTGTGGTGCTAGGCGTACGCGTTGCGGTGTTGGTTGCGGTAGGGCTGGGTGTATGGGTGGCGGTATTCGTAGGGATAGAAGTTGGGCTAGATGTTGGGGTTGCTGTATGGGTATTAGTCGGTGAAGGTGTATCGGTGGGTGTATCTGATGCAGTAGGGGTAGACGTTGCTGTTGGAGAGGGTGTATTGGTTGCCGTCGATACAACGGTTTCGGCAGCTTGAGCAATAACAATCGGTTCTTCTGTAATTTCAGCAGGATTTTGGGAAGAGCGTGTTTCATCGGGCACGGGAAGATTCGATGCATTAGCAGCAGGCGGTGTAGAAGTAGACATAGGGGGCTGCAATTCCGGAGTAGCCATCTCTCTTGTCGATTGGGCATCAGCAGGTTGATTTTTGGGCGTAGGAATGAGCGGTGGTATGTCAACAGATGGGATGACTATAGGATTTGTGGGAGCGCTCTCACGGGGTGCATCATTGTTGATTTTTGTGTCGGAGGGAGCATTGGGTTCAGTTGACGCGGCAATTTCAGGATCTGATGGAGGTGATAGTTGAACATTGGCAACCGATTGGCGAGAAGTCTGATAAGGCAACAGCACATAATTGGTCAAAAAAACAAAGCCTAGTACCCCAAAAACAACGAGGTTTAAGACCAATAGGTATATCAAAAAGACTATTTGCCAGGGTTTCCACTTGCCCATGAATTTAGCGAACCTTTGTGAAAATCACTTCATAGGAGTAATGGAAAAGCGAATTGGCGACACCATTGCCTGTTTCATCACATAGTTCGTTTAGAGGAATGTCGGGCGTGATTGGTCCCATAACTTGGCTAACGCCATCGAGCACTTCTATAAAATACGAGCCTTTAAACATCGCAAAATCTGCTAGACCAGGATCTTCTATTTTTGTGCCGGTCGTTAGGTTTGCCTCACCCCCGCTCCAGGAAACCCTCATTTTCATACCTGGAATGCCGTTTCCGGCAGAGTCACGCACGTGAGCAAATATATGGTGTTTACCGGCGTTTTCACAGGGTGTAAGTTGTCTAACTGAGCCAATATAATCAAATTCAGGGGTAGGTGTTTCTGTAGGCGTCGGTACATCCGTGGCTCGGATAGGCGTACGATAAATAGGGGTTTTGGTTGACTCAGGTGTATTGGTTGGCTCAGGTGTGTATGTAATGGAGGGTGTCCAGGTAGGGACTAATGTGCTAAGCGCTGTTGCCCCCGGTTCTAATGTTGATGTAGGCGTAAATGTAGGGTATGGCGTACGCGTAGCAGGGGCTTGTGCCAGTACTCTTAAAAATTGACCAGAAGATTGAACGGTTAATAACCAGACCAAACCACCGAGGACTACCATATTGACTAAGGTTAAGAGGGAAAGTAAAACCGTCCATTGGTGATCTGAAATCGATGCAATTTCACGTTTTAGGCTTTTCATAATAAGGCCTATGCTTTATCTTAACGCTCCCCGATCGCCACAAGTGGATAAACTTGGCTGCTACAATAACCCTATTGGGTTGTCGGTCAGGGCGATTGTTAGCTAAATGGCGGAAATGGGTTGCTAGCGTCCTTTTCACCTGGTCAGTATTTTTAAGGTAAGACCGTAAAATTGGACCCCATTTCCGCCATTGCTATCAAGGTTGGATAGTCGTTTGTATGTACTCATTATTTGGCGAATACATATCACGTTGATAAAAGCGCTAGAGAACTATTTTATCGGGTAGCATTAAGACTTTCTATAAAGCTAAGGCTGTATAAACGGCTTCTTAATCATGCTACCACTATTTGTAGGGGGTGTCAATACTTAATATACAATATATAGGGTATATCTTTAACAACTTGACATATTCATTATAACACTTCTCCAACATTATGGCAAGTAATTGGATTATGCCCATAAGATTTTAAGCAAAAAGCATCTCTTTTTTTGTTTTGTTTTTTGTGTAAACTTGACATAATAAAAAGGGGGTTGACATGGCTATCTGCGTATGATATAATGTCGACGTTGTTGTGGCTAGAGTACTAATTAATGTTATTTTAATGTCCCCGCAGATAACCGAATATAATTTGTTAGATAGTTATACTTGTTTGTATAACATTATTGTCTTACAAATTCCACTCACCGTCGAGTCGCGTAGTATCTAAAGAATACCCAAGTCTTTATTTTTTTATTACCTGAATGAATTTCTTGGCGAATTGTTCGCTGTTGTTAACTTAAAGAAATTTAGTGTTCTCCCAGGGCAAACGACCCTGGATTATCTTTGGCTGGATAAATTGAGGTGATTATGATAGCAGACGTAATGACATCAGGACCTGAAGATGTACTTAAAGAAGAGCTAGAAACAGAAGTCAAATCTGAGGCAAACGTGCTTGATGAATTGATGCACAAAGCCTTAGGCCAGGGTTATCTCATAACCGATGACTTATTGGCTGCCTTCCCTGAAGCGGAAGACAATATGGCTCAATTGGAAGAAATCTTCATTCAACTTATTAATCAAGGCATTGAAATATATGCCGATGCTGATGAAGCTGAAGAAGAAAAACGTCTCAAAGAAGAGTCTATTAATGAAACCCCCACTCCTCAAATCGACCCCTTTGACCTAAGCGGTATTGCCGCTGATGACACCATCAGCCTTTACCTTAAGGAAATGGCTCGCGTTCCCCTTTTGGCTCCCGCCGAAGAAATTATGTTGGCTAAATCCTTAGAAAAAGGGCGCAAAGCGCAAAGAAAATTAAGCAAACAACAGTGCTCCGAAGACGAAGCTTATAAGTTAAAGCGATTTATGCGAGAAGGTGACCGTGCTCGTGATCACCTCATTAAAGCAAATACACGTTTGGTAGTGAGTATCGCCAAAAAATATATGGGTCAGGGTGTTCCTTTCTCTGATCTGATTCAAGAAGGTAACTTAGGCCTTATGAAGGCCGTTGAAAAATTTGATTATCGCCGTGGCTATAAATTTAGCACGTACGCTACGTGGTGGATCCGACAGGCTATTACACGTGCCTTAGCCGACCAGGGCCGCACCATTCGCGTTCCGGTTCACATGAGTGACCGCATTCGCAAGCTGCATCAAATTTCTCGTCAGCTTGAGCAAGTATGGGGACGCAAACCGACCCCCGAAGAATTAGCCGAGCATATGGACTTAGAACCCGCTAAAGTCCGCTGGATGCTCCGCGTTAGCCGTCACCCTGTATCATTAGAACGCCCCGTGGGTGAAGAAGAAGATAGCGAGTTGGGCAACTTCATTGAAGACGAAGATGCACCGACCCCTCCTGATGCTGCTTACCATCGTCTTCTCCAAGAAAAATTGGAAGATGTGCTCAGTACCCTCACCCCCCGAGAAGCGCGTATTTTACGCTTGCGCTTCGGTTTACAAAATGGCCGCAGCTATACATTAGAAGAAGTTGGCAAAAAGTTTGGCCTTACCCGCGAACGTATTCGCCAAATTGAAGGGCAAGCCCTGCGCAAATTGCGCCATCCCCGCCGCAGCCGACAGCTTCGCGACTATTTAAGCTAAACGTTCTATCCATTAACCGTAAACAACAAGGCTACCTGAAATTCATCAGGTAGCCTTTTTTTGTGCCTGATTGCCAAGCCCATTTACAACCGTTATAATACCGGCTTACATTAACCCCACTTGGAGGAGACTGCCGTTGCGAAAACGAAACGGATATCTACTACTCACCGTCTTTGTGTCAGGGATGACGACCCTGGCCACGGAATTGTCGGCCAGTCGGCTGTTAGATCCCTTTTTTGGTAACTCGTTAGTGGTGTGGGCCAGCATCATTGGCCTGATGCTGTTGTATTTAACAGTGGGCTACTATGTGGGCGGACGCTGGGCCGACCGCGATCCGCGGCTTAGTACGTTGTTTCAAATTACGGCTTGGGGCGCGTTTTTAATCGGTTTGGTGCCGTTTGTTTCACGCACGGTTCTTAATTGGTCGGTACAGGGATTGTCGCAATTTAGTGTGGGACTTTTGGCCGGTTCATTTATCGGTGTGCTGATTTTGTTTAGCCTGCCGATTACGCTTTTGGGGACGGTCTCTCCCTTTGCCATTCGGCTTTCGCTCAAGGACGTGAAGCATGGCGGTGATGTCGCCGGATCAATTTATGCGATTAGTACGTTGGGCAGTTTGGTCGGTACATTTTTGCCGGTTTTGCTACTTATACCCAACCTCGGCACGCGGATGACCTTCTTTGTCTTTTCGCTTATCTTGTTATTGGTAAGTTTAGGAGGGCTACTGCTGGCTCAACCGCGACGTGCATTAATTTATGCGGCGATGCCCGTTATCCTCATCGTTATGAACATTCTGTGGTCAAGCGGCCCGATCAAACCAACGCCGGGTCTGGTATACGAAACCGAGTCGAGCTATAACTATATCCAGGTTATTCAGCAAAGTGATGGGGAGGGCGGCTACTGGACTGCGCTGCAATTAAATGAAGGACAGGGCATCCACTCGCTCTACAACCCGAACTATCGTGAATTTCCGCTGGTCGATGGAATATGGGATTACTTTTTAATCGCTCCTTATTTTAATAATCCACCATATACTCCTGACGATGTCGATAACCTTCTGCTCATCGGCTCTGCGGCCGGCACTATTTCAAAGTCTTATACGGGGATTTACGGGCCGATTCCCATCGACAATGTGGAGATCGATCCGGAGATTATTGCCGCCGGGCGAGAGTGGTTCGATATGAACGAGCCGAATGTGCAAGCCCATGCGCAGGATGGTCGCTACTTTCTGGCCGGTACAACTAACACCTATGACGTCATTGGTGTCGATGCCTACCGCCCGCCTTACATTCCCTTCCATCTGACTACGCAGGAGTTTTTTCAGGAAATTTACGATCATCTTAATGATGATGGTGTTACGGTCATCAATGCCGGTCGGACATCGACCGACTACAGCCTGGTCGAGGCCCTGGGCAGCACGATGAAATCGGTTTTCCCCAATGTGTACGTCATCGACGCCCCGGATTATGGCAGCACACTGGGCAACAGTCTAGTCGTAGCGACCAAGCAGCCGACCACCATCGACAATTTTGTGGCGAATGTAACGGCGATGGAGCATCCCCAACTCTATACGGTTGCGGCCCGCGCCTACAACTCCCGCATTTGGGAACTCGAGCCGAACGGCGTAGTTTTTACCGATGACAAAGCTCCGGTGGAACAGGTCATTCATCAACTCATTATCCGCTATATGTTGGGCGGCTAAGCAGCATAAAGTAAAGAGCTGTCAGCTTTTCGAAAGTTCAGCCCTATTGAAGGTAACTTTCGTTCGAACTTTATCTTTATTGCAACATTTTCGACAAAAGCTGACATCTCTGGCCTGGTCATAGTACCTGGTAGACTGACCCTGGTCATTTATCTAGTTCTTTTGTAGTTCTTTTTTGTATATTTCTTCATAATATCCTTCGTTTATCCCCCCAAAAACCTTCCATGAACGATAGAAAAAAGCCTTGACATGCTATAAAATAAGGTCATCCAAGGTTAACATTTTATAAATGGTTTTTTAGTTCAAGGAGGTAACTAAAATGAGTCTCGGTCTTCAAGCTTTACTGGCAGTGATGCCTATCTTGGTAGCAGCAGTTTTGCTGGTTGGGTTTCGCTGGCCCGCGAAACACGCGATGCCCATCGTTTACATTGTAGCAGTCGTTATTGGTTTGTTTGCATGGGGCGTTTCCTCTACTCGCATTATCGCCTCAACTATTCAAGGATTGTTCATTACGTTTGACATTTTGTTGATTATTTTCGGGGCAATTCTCTTGCTCAATACCCTCAAGCATTCCGGCGCTGTATCAGCTATTCGGCGTGGGTTTACCAACATCAGCTCCGACCGACGGGTGCAGATTGTCATTATCGCCTGGCTTTTCGGCTCCTTCATCGAGGGTGCTTCCGGCTTTGGAACGCCTGCCGCGATCGCTGCACCACTGTTGGTGGCACTTGGCTTCCCGGCCCTGGCCGCTGTGATGATCGGCATGATGATCCAGAGTACGCCTGTTACGTTTGGCGCGGTTGGCACGCCCATCTTGGTTGGTGTTACGGGTGGCCTTGAAAGCCCTGAATTAAATGAACAACTGGCGGCTATCGGTATGACTTTTGTACAGTATCGGCAAATGATTACCGCAGCGTCGGCGATTCTCCACGGTATTGTTGGTACACTCATTCCGTTGCTGATGGTTATGATGATGACCCGCTTCTTCGGCAAAAACAGATCTTGGACAGAAGGTCTATCCATTTTGCCGTTCGCTATTTTTGGCGGCCTGGCTTTCACCATCCCCTACGCCCTGACCGGCGTTTTCTTAGGACCCGAATTCCCCTCATTGCTTGGTGCCCTGGTTGGTCTGGCCATTGTGACATCCGCAGCCAGTCGCGGCTTTCTGGTTCCCAAAGATACCTGGGATTTTCCGCCGCCCAGTGAATGGGGTTCGGATTGGATGGGTAGCCTGGAAATTAAGCTGGATGGCTTAGCTCAGAAACAACAAATGTCGACGGTACTGGCCTGGGTACCTTATCTACTGGTAGCCCTGTTCCTGGTCTTGTCCCGACTGCCTGCGCTCGGTATCGGTGCTTTTCTGCGAAGCTGGAGCTTCAGCTGGCCGAACATCCTCGGCACAGACATTAGTGCTGCCAGCGCTCCCTTCTATTTGCCCTGGTTTATCTTTATGGTAGTCGTGGCAATTACCTACTTTATCCATCGCATGAGTCCCAAAGAGATGACCGCTGCTCTTAGCGAGTCCAGCAAGGTTATTCTCGGTGCCGGTTTTGTTCTTATCTTCACCATCCCGATGGTTCGGATTTACATCAACTCCGGTGGCAACGAACTGGGGTTAGCCAGCATGCCTGTGGCAATGGCTCAGTGGGTGGCCGCCAACGTTGGTGGTGTTTGGCCGATATTCGCTCCCGCCATCGGCGCTCTAGGAGCCTTCATCGCCGGTAGTAACACCGTCAGCAACCTGATGTTTAGCCTCTTCCAGTTTGGGGTGGCTCAGCAATTGCTCATCTCCGGTGTCATCATTGTCGCGCTTCAAGCCGTTGGTGCGGCAGCCGGTAATATGATTGCCATCCACAACGTCGTTGCCGCCTCGGCTACGGTTGGTCTTCTGGGGCAAGAAGGTAATACTTTACGCAAAACTATCTTGCCCACCATTTACTATGTCGCGGTCGTCGGTATTATTGGCCTGATAGTCATCTACGCCTTTGGTTACTCCGACCCGCTCAATAACTTCTTTATCGCTGAAGCAGCTACTGGAGCTGTCGGCAACTAAACGAGTTACCCCTTGGTTCACGGGAGGAGCCTATCGCTCCCTGGCTCCTCCCGGTTGGGGGTAGAAAGATTAAGATAGAAAAGATTAAGAAGATTAAAAGAGTTGACAACCACAAAAGTTCGAGTATATTCACACCGTACCCCACCTTCAAAACCGTGTCACTCCTCTAAAATACGGTAGTCAGATATTTTCATCCTTGATGTTGGCTTATCAAAGGGTGGCTGACTTCTCTAAAAATGGCCAAAAGAACGAAAGTAAGTTTCTCAAACTGTATCATCTAAAAATATTTTATCCCTTAGGGGTATCAACTCCCAAGGGTAATAACTAACCAAAACTACCCCGACCAACTATCCATCAAACCAACTACCAAACCAACTCACCAACTAGCTAACTAATCAGCCAAAGAGAGGCGAGGTTCATAGATGAATCAACAACAGCTAATTACGGAATTAATTCACATCGTCGGAGACGGCGGCGTTCTCTCCAAACCGGAAGAAATTTTGGTGTATGAGTACGACGCCTCCTTCGGCACCCATCCCCCGGATGTGATTGTATTACCCACCACCACCGAACAGGTGAGCCGGATTGCCCAACTCGCAGCCCAATACCAGCTTCCTCTGGTCGTACGCGGAGCCGGTACCGGCCTATCGGGCGGAGCCATTCCGCTCAAAGGCGGCATTCTGGTGGTGTTAACCCGCATGACCGGCATCCGCAGCGTCGATTTTCGCAACCGGCGGGCCGTGGTCGAGGCCGGAGTTATCAATCTGCATCTGGTCAACAAAGCCGCCGAGGGCGGTTACACCTACGCTCCCGATCCCGGCAGCGGTCGCGTCAGCACCATCGGCGGCAACATTGCTTCGAATGCCGGTGGCCCGCACTGTCTGGCTTACGGCGTAACGGCCAACCACATTCTGGGCTTGAAAGTCGTTATGCCCGATGGCGAAATCATCGAGACCGGCGGCCCTCTGGCCGATGCTCTGGGCTACGATGTCACCGGCGTGATGGTCGGCTCCGAAGGGACGCTCGGCGTAGTGACCGAGGCCACCGCCCAACTGATGCCGCAGGCCGAAACGGTGCGTACCCTGATGGTCGTTTTCAAGACCAATGTCGAAGACGCCTCCGCCGCCGTGAGCGATGTTATCGCCCACGGCATCGTGCCGACCGCGATGGAGATGATGGACGGCATGGTCTGCCGCGCAGTTGAAGAAGCCGTTCACGCCGGTTATCCCGATGACGCTGCCGGTGTGCTCTTGATCGAGGTCGAAGGCATAGCCGACGGCCTGGACGAAACCATGAAGAAAATCGGCGAGATTTGCCGCGAGCACAACGCCAGCGAGGTGCATCAGGCCGCCACCGCCGCCGAACGCGCCGCCCTGTGGACGGGCCGCAAGAGCGCTCTCGGCGCGATGGGCCGACTGGCTCCCAACTACTACCT